>JAICHS010000073.1 GCA_025924775.1 Rhodanobacteraceae bacterium | reverse complement strand
GATGCGGTGGTGCGCCTGGGCGGCGACGAATTCGCGATCGTGTTGCCGCACACCCATGCCGATGCGGTTGGCGAGCTGGCGGAGCGTCTGGCGGCGGCCTCGCGTGATGGGATGCCGGCGGTGTTTTCGCTGGGCTGGGCGGTCCGCGAGGCGGGTGAACCGCTGGAATCGACCCTGCGTCGCGCCGACAAGATGCTGCTGCGCAACCGCGCCCGCGAGCGTCCCTGACCACGGGCCTTGTGCCCCGTTCCCGGGCCCGGTTTCACGCATCGTCGATTGCGCCGCGGCCGCTCGGGGCTTAGCATTCCACGTTTGCCTTGCCGGCGCGGCCGGCGTGCGGAGAATGCGGGTGATGCGCAGTCATTATTGCGGCTTGATCGGAGCGGCCGAGGTTGGCCACAAGGTGAGCTTGTGCGGGTGGGCGGATGCCCGCCGCGACCACGGTGGCGTGGTGTTCATCGACCTGCGCGACCACGAGGGCATCGTGCAGATCGTCGCCGACCCCGACAACGCGGACGTGTTCAAGGTGGCCTCGAAGGTTGGCTACGAGGATTGCCTGCGCGTCACCGGCGCCGTGCGGGTGCGCTCGAACATCAATGAGAAGATTCCGACGGGACGGTTTGAAGTCGTGGCGGAGGCGATCGAGATGCTGAACGCCGCGCGCGACCTGCCGTTCGCGCTGCATGAGAACCCCAACGAGGAGATGCGGCTGAAGTACCGCTACCTCGACCTGCGCCGCCCGGAAATGCAGAAGCTGATGCGTACCCGCACTGGGCTGGTGCAGGCGTTGCGCCGCTGGCTGGACGCGCGCGGCTTCCAGGACATCGAAACACCGATCCTGACCAAGGCCACGCCTGAAGGCGCACGCGATTACCTGGTGCCTTCGCGCGTGCATGCGGGCCAGTTCTACGCGCTGCCGCAGTCGCCGCAGCTGTTCAAGCAATTGCTGATGATCGCGGGCTTCGACCGCTACTACCAGATCGCCCGCTGTTTCCGCGACGAGGACCTGCGCGCCGACCGCCAGCCCGAGTTCACCCAGCTGGACATGGAATTCGCGTTCGTCGAGGAAGCGGATATCCAGGACACGGTCGAGCCCATGATCCGCGAAGTGTTCCACGCGGTCGGCGGCATCGAACTGGCGGACCCGTTTCCGCGCATCACGTGGGTGGATGCGATGCGCCGCTACGGCTCGGACAAGCCCGACCTGCGCGTTGACCTGGAGCTGGTGGATGTCGCCGACGCGGTCAAGCACCTCGATTTCAAGGTGTTCGCGGGGCCGGCCAACGATCCCGACGGTCGGGTCGCCGCGCTACGCGTGCCGGGCGGACACGACTTGTCGCGCAAGCAGCTGGATGAACTGGCGGCGCACGCAGGCAAGTTTGGCGCCAGGGGCCTCGCGTGGCTCAAGCTGGTGGATGCGGCGAAGGGGATGGAAGGCGTCAACTCGCCGATCGCGAAGTTTCTGGACGCGGCGACGCTGGCCGCGATCGTGCAGAAGACCGGCGCACAAAGTGGCGATGCCATCCTGTTCGGGACGGGTGAGTGGGTGATGGTCAGCACCTTCATGGGCGCGCTCCGGCTGAAGGTGGCGCGCGACCGCAACCTCGTGCAGCCGGGCTGGAAGCCGCTGTGGGTCACCGATTTCCCGATGTTCGAATACGACCAGGCCGAGCAACGCTACGTCGCGCTGCACCACCCGTTCACCGCGCCCAAGGTGGACGACGCCGAGGCGCTGGCGGCCGACCCCGCGCACGCGGTCAGCCGCGGCTACGACATGGTGTTGAACGGCGCCGAGATCGGCGGCGGCTCCATCCGCATCCACACGCCCGAGATGCAGAGCGCGGTGTTCCGCCTGCTCGGCATCGGCGAGGTGGAGGCGCGCGCCAAGTTCGGGTTCCTGCTCGACGCCTTGAAATGCGGCGCGCCGCCGCATGGCGGCATCGCCTTCGGTATCGATCGGCTGGCGATGCTGGTGGGCGGCACCGAAGCCATCCGCGACGTGATCGCGTTCCCCAAGACCACCAGCGCGCAGGACCTGATGACCGATGCGCCCAGCACGGTCGATGCCGGGCAACTGGCCGAACTGCACGTCGAGGTGCGGCGGGAAGCCTGAGTTTCCGGCGGGCTTCCCGACCGGCCGGCCCGCTGCGGCGAGTCGTGGCAGGTTGGCGCGTGTTTCCCTAAACTTTCCGATTCTCGACAAGACGGAGCGCCCCATGGGTCGTGGTCCTACTGTTGCCGGTCGCAAGAATGCGCAGGATGCCAAGCGCGGCCAGGTGTTCACCAAGCTGGTGCGGGAAATCATGGTGGCCGCGCGCACCGGCGGGGGCGACGTCAACGGCAACGCGCGCCTGCGCACCGCGGTCGACAAGGCCATCGCGGCGTCGATGCCGAAGGACAACATCGAGCGCGCCATCAAGAAGGCGACCGGCGAGCTTGAGGGCGTCGTCTACGAGGAACTGCACTTCGAGGGCTACGCCGCGGGTGGCGTGGCGGTGCTGGTCGAGTGCGTCACCGACAATCGGCAGCGCGCCGTCTCGGATGTGCGCCACACGTTCGCCAAGCTGGGCGGCAACCTCGGCACGGACGGCTCGGTGGCCTACCTGTTCAACCGGATCGGGGTACTGTCCTACGCCGCCGGCGTCAGCGAGGACAAGCTCACCGATGCCGCCATCGAGGCCGGTGCCGAGGACGTGAAAGTGTGGCCGGAAGACGGTCAGATCGATGTCATCACCACCCCCGAAACGTTCGAGGCGGTGCGCGACGCGATGGAGCACGCGGGCCTCAAGCCCGATCACGCCGAAATCACCATGCGGGCCGCGCTGGACGTGCCGGTGGCGGCGGAAAACGTCGAGGCGGTGCAGAACCTGCTGGCGCGGCTGGAAGAGCTGGACGACGTCCAGAACGTGTATTCCAACGCGGATCTTCCGGCCGGTTGATGACTGGCCTGGCACCACCGCTGCGCATTCTGGGCATTGATCCCGGCAGCCAGCGCACCGGTGTCGGTATCATCGAGGCCGATGCCATGGGCAGGCTGCGCTGCATATTCCGCGCGACCTTGCACGTGGCGGGCGAGGAGACCTTCCCGTTGCGCCTGAAACGCATCTACGACGAACTGTCGGACATCATCGGTGCGCAGGCGCCAGCCGAGGCCGCGATCGAGCGCGTGTTCATGGCCAAGAACGCGGACTCCGCGCTGAAGCTGGGCCAGGCGCGTGGCGCGGCCATCTGCGCGGCGGTGGGACGGGGCCTGCCGGTCAGCGAATATGCGCCCAATGCCATCAAACAGGCAGTGGTGGGTCGCGGACACGCGGACAAGACGCAGGTGCAGCACATGGTCGGCGTGCTGCTGAACCTGCACGAGCCGCTGCAGGCCGACGCCGCCGATGCGCTGGCGATCGCCATCACCCACGCGCACCTGCGCGCCAGCGAAGCGCGCACGGGCATTGCACTCTCTGCCTGGGGACGCCGGCGATGATTTCCCCCTTTCCGTCCTCCGGACACCGTTGTCGGACTCGCGCGTCGTGCGCTCGGCAGACAACCCGGCCCTCGACATCCTGTCTCGGGCGTTCGGGTCGGCTCGAACTGCCTCCGGCAGTTCGAGGGCGCCGACTCTCACCCCCGCAAGCGCGGGAAGAAAAACTCACCCTCCCCCGCCTGCGGGGAAGGGTCGGGGTGGGGGAAAGTCTTGCGAGGTGCCGAGCATGATCGGCCGCCTGCGCGGAACGCTCGTCAGCAAGCGCCCGCCGTGGGTGCTGGTCGAAGTCGGTGGCGTCGGCTACGAGCTGGAAGTGCCGATGTCCACGCTGTACGACCTGCCGGATATCGGCAGGGAAGTCGTGTTGCTGACGCACTACGCGCACAAGGAAGACACCGACGCGTTGTACGGTTTCCTGCGCGATGACGAGCGCAACCTGTTCCGCGGGCTGCAGAAGGTTTCCGGCATCGGCGCGCGCATCGCGCTGGCGGTGTTGTCGGGCGTCTCGACGAGCGACTTTGCGCGCCTGGTGCAGGCCGGCGACGTGGCCGCGCTGACCCGGATTCCCGGCATCGGCAAGAAAACCGCCGAACGCATCGTGGTCGAACTGCGCGATCGCGTCGGCAACGTGGTGGCGGTGCCGGCGGCCGGCGCGGCGCCGGTGCCGCTTGATCCGCGTGGCGAAGCCGAGGCGGCGCTGCAGCAGTTGGGCTACAAGCCGGCCGAGGCCACCCGGCTCGCAACCGGGGCCGCCGGCGACGGCGACGACGCCGAAACCATCATCCGCAAGGCCTTGCGCGCGGCGCTGGGGCGATGACCGACACCACCGACGCCAAGCCCGCGGATACCGGCGATTCCGCCAAGAAGGCGCTGCACGTCATGGTGATCGGCGCGATCGGCGTGGTGTTCGGCGATATCGGCACCAGTCCGTTGTATACCTTCAGCGAAGCTTTCAGCGATCAGCACGGCATGCCGGTGACGACCTTCAACGTGCTGGGCATCTTGTCGCTGGTGTTGTGGTCGTTGCTGATCGTGGTGGCGCTGAAATACATCACCTTCATCATGCGCGCGGACAACAAGGGCGAGGGCGGCATCATGGCGATGATGGCGCTGGCCCAGCGCGCCACGCGCAAGCATCCGCGCACGCGCCGGCTGGTGATCCTGGCCGCGGTGCTCGGCGCCGCGTTGTTTTTCGGCGATGGCGTGATCACACCATCGATCACCGTGCTCTCGGCGGTCGAGGGCCTGGAAGTGGCCGCGCCGCAACTGTCCCACTGGGTGGTATGGATTGCGGTGACGGTGCTGGTGGCGCTGTTCCTGATCCAGAAGCGCGGCACCGGGCGCGTTGGCAGCGTGTTCGGCCCGGTGATGTGCGTGTGGTTCGTCGCCATCGGCCTGATCGGTGCGTACAACATCGTGCAGCATCCGCTGGTGCTGCGCGCAATCAATCCGTGGTACGGCGTGCATTTTTTCATACATCACGGTACCGGTGGATTCCTGGTGCTGGGTGCGGTGGTGCTGTGCGTCACCGGTGCCGAGGCGCTGTACGCCGACATGGGCCACTTCGGGCGCAAGTCGATCACGGTGGCGTGGTACGGCTTCGTGATGCCCGGCCTGATGTTGAATTACTTCGGACAGGGCGCGCTGCTGATCCACGACCACGCTGCGGCCAGCAATCCGTTCTTCCTGGCGGTGCCGGAGTGGGGGCTGTACCCGATGATTGCGCTGGCGACCGCGGCTGCGGTGATCGCCTCGCAGGCGGTGATCGCGGGCTCGTTCTCGATCATGCGCCAGGCCATCCAGCTGGGCTTCCTGCCGCGCATGCCGGTGGTGCACACCTCCAACGAGGACGTGGGGCAAATCTTCCTGCCGTGGATCAACCGCCTGCTGATGATCCTGGTGGTGCTGGTGGTGCTGGGGTTCAAGTCATCCAACGCGCTGGCCGGTGCCTACGGCATTGCCGTGACCGGCACCATGGTGATCGACACCGTGTTGTTCCTGATCGTGGCTTGGCGCATGTGGAAGTGGAATCCGCTGGTGATCGTCGGTCTCGGCCTGTTTTTCCTCGTGATCGACCTGTCGTTCTTCGGCGCCAACACGCTGAAGGTCGAGGATGGCGGCTGGTTCCCGCTGGTGCTGGGCCTTGCGGCGTTCGCGGTGCTGACGACGTGGCGGCGCGGGCGCGACCTGGTGCTGCGCCAGCTGAAGCTGGGCGGCCTGGCGCTGGAGCCGTTCATCGCGAACCTGGCCGAGCACCCGCCGACGCGGGTGGAAGGCACCGCGATTTTCCTGGTCAGCGATCCCGACGCGGTGCCGCACGCACTGCTGCACAACCTCAAGCACAACAAGGTGCTGCACAAGCGCAACGTGATCCTGACCGTCGATACGCTGGAAACGCCCCACGCTGACCCCGAGGAACGCATCGAGCTGGCCGATCTTGGCCACGATTTCCACAAACTGGTGCTGCGCTTCGGCTTTGCCGACGACCCGAACGTGCCGGTGGCCTTGCACGAGTGCGCCAGGCAGGGCCTCGACATCAAGATGATGGACACGACGTTTTTCCTGTCGCGTGAAACCATCGTCGCCACCGATCGCCCCGGCATGGCGTTGTGGCGCGACAAGCTGTTCGCGTTCCTGGCGCGCAACGCGCTGCCCGCCACCGCGTTCTTCAGCATCCCCGGCAACCGCCTGATCGAGCTGGGCGCGCAGGTCGAGATTTGAGCACCTGATCAAGGGGTTGCCCAGCCGGCGCCGATGGCGAAAGTTGGTGGAAAGATTGGCGTGTGCTGGCGCCACTACACTCCGCGCCCCGTTCCGGTGAATAGCTCCCCACTGCATGCAAACCGCCGCATCCGAGCCACGGGTTTCGCCTTCGCTGCGTGCGCTGGCCTTCGGTGCGCTCGGCGTCGTATTCGGCGACATCGGCACCAGCCCGCTGTACACGTTGCAGGAAATCTTCAGCCGCGACTACAGCCTGCATGTCAGTCGTGCCAGCCTGTTTGGCGTGCTGTCGCTGGTCTTCTGGGCACTGTTGCTGGTGGTCACGGTGAAATACGTGATCTTCGTGATGCGCGCGGACAACAAGGGGGAGGGCGGCATCATGGCGCTGCTGGCGCTGGCCCAGCGCAGCGTGCGCGGCCAGCCGCGGTTGCGCTGGCTGGTGGCGGTGGTGGCGATTTTCGGTGCGGCGCTGTTCTACGGTGATGGCGTGATCACGCCCGCGATCTCCGTGCTGTCGGCGGTGGAAGGCATCAAGGTGGCGGCACCGGCGTTGGGTCACTGGGTGGTGCCGATCAGCGTGGCGATCCTGCTGGTTTTGTTCCTGTTGCAACGGGTTGGTACGGCGCGCGTCGGTGGCTTGTTTGCGCCGGTGATGTGCGTGTGGTTTGCGGCAATCGCGTTGCTCGGGTTGCACATGATCGTGCGCGCGCCGGAAATCCTGGCCGCAGTGAATCCCTATTACGCGGCACGCTTTTTCCATTCGCACGGCATCGCCGCGTTCGTGGCCCTCGGTGGCGTGGTCTTGGCAGTGACCGGCACCGAAGCGCTGTACGCGGACATGGGGCATTTCGGCAAGCGGCCCATACGCATCGCGTGGGCTGGCTTCGTGTTTCCAGCGCTGCTGTGCAACTACTTCGGACAAGGCGCACTGATGCTGCATCAGCCGGATGCGGCAGCCAACCCGTTTTATTTGCTGGTGCCGCACGCGTTGCTGGTGCCCATGATCGTGTTGGCCGCCGCGGCCACCGTGATCGCCTCGCAGGCAGTGATTTCGGGCGCGTATTCGATGACGCGCGCGGCCATGCAGCTAGGTTTCTCGCCGCGCATGCGCGTGGTGCACACGTCCAGCCGCATGGTCGGCCAGATCTTCGTGCCCTGGATCAATGGCATGCTGCTGGTACTGGTGCTGGTTGCCGTGGTCGCGTTCCGCTCCTCGGAAAACCTGGGCGCGGCCTACGGCATCGCGGTGACCGGAACCATGGTGACGACCACCCTGTTGGCGTTGCTGGTAGCCCTGCGACTGTGGCACTGGAAGGGCTACGCGGTGGTTGCGCTGGGCATCCCGCTGCTGGTCATCGACTGCGCGTTCCTCGGCGCCAACCTGCTGAAGATCGGGCACGGCGGCTGGTTTCCGCTGGCGCTCGGCATCCTGGTTTTCACCGTGATGACTACTTGGCGGCGCGGGCGTGAGCTGGTGCTGCGCCAGTTGCAGTATGGGGGCATCGCGCTGGCGCCGTTCATCGAGAGCATCGCCGATCATCCGCCCCCGCGCGTGCCCGGCACCGCGGTGTTCATGACCGCCAACCCCACCACTGTGCCGCACGCGATGCTGCACAGCCTCAAGCATTTCAAGGTGCTGCACGAACGCAACGTGCTGCTCAGCGTGGAAACGCTGGAAACGCCGTTCGCGGATCAGGCCGAACGCATCGAACTGCATGAGCTCGGTCATTCATTCCATACGCTGATGTTGCGCTTCGGCTTCATGCAGGAGCCCGACGTGCCCGCCGCGCTGGTGCAATGCGCGCAACGCGGGCTGGCGTTCGACATGATGGATACTACGTTCTTCCTGTCGCGCGAAACCGTCGTTGCCACCAAACGCCCTGGCATGGCGCCATGGCGAGACAAACTGTTCGCGTTCATGACGCGCAACGCATTGCCCGCCACCGCGTTCTTCCACATCCCCGGCAACCGGTTGGTCGAACTGGGCACGCAGGTCGAGATCTAGCCATCGCGTGGTGGCGCGAAATATGAACCATTACTGGCTCGCGATCGCGCACGGGATGACATGCGTGGGAGGGGCACGCATGATGAGGGCCACGCGGGTGCTTGTTTCGGCTTGGATGCCGGGCGTGCGCAGGCTGCGCGTGGTGCGCCCGTGTTGCACAACGTTGACGAGGAGGTGCGACATGCCGGACAAGAAGACTATTGCGCGCGCGAAGAAGGACAAGCGCGAAGGCAAATCCGCCAGCACCCAGGCTGGCGAGTTCGTGCGCGAGGAAATCGAGCACGTGCGTGAGGGCAGGCACGGTGCGCGTTCGACCGAACAGGCGATCGCGATCGGGCTGTCGCAAGCCCGGCGCGCCGGGGTCAAGGTTCCGGCAAAAAAAGACGCAGGTTCACGCAAGTCCGCGGGCAAGGCGACGAAGCGTGGCGGAACGGCGAAGAAGAGGTCTGCGTCGAAAACGCCGCGCAAGACTTCGCGCAAACGTGCACGCGCCAGCAGCAGGGCCCTGAAGCGCGAAGGTCATTCCGCTGCATCGAAGAAGGCGCTTGCGAAGCACGCCCGCAAGGCGGCACGCAAACGCACGCCCGGCCAGCGTTCCGCTGCGGCGGAAAAAGCCGCGCGCACCAAGGGCGCCAAGGGTCGCTCGGCTGCGGCCCGCAAGGCCGCCCGCACGCGCGCGAAAAATCGCAAGGGCTGAGGCGGCGCGCGAGGCCTCCCAGGCTAAGTTCGGTGATTGCACTTGGCAGATGACGCCGACCCGTCACGCGTGGCTGGGTGGCGATGGTGGAGGCGGCGGTGCCGGCGGCGTGATGGATGGCGTGGCTGGAACCGGTGGCGCCGGGGGTGGGGGCGGCGGTGGCGGAAGCACGTTCCAGGGTGCCGGCACCTTCATCGTCAGCGTGACCGGCTTGTCGTGGCGACGCAGCGCCACCACGGTGGACTTGTCCTTCGCGACTTCACGCAGGGCGCGCGTGGCGTCCTCGGGTCGCGCGACGGACTGGCCGCCGACCGCGGTGATCACGTCGCCGGGTTGCAGTTCCGGAAACTGCTTGTCGTCGCGTGACAACACCAGCACACCCCGGTCGGTACCGAAGTAACTGCCGAGACCGGGATTCAGTGGCGCGAGGTTCAGGCCGAACCACGGCGACATCCGGATGACCCAGCGGTTTTCATGTGCACCGGCTTTGATGGCCGCTTCGCGTGCCACGGACGCATCCTTCATTGCCACGGCTGCGCTTTTCATGGCGTCGTCGATGCTTTGCTGGATCTGGCGCTGGAACTCGGGCGAATGCACCTGTGCGGTGGCCCGGTCCGCGGCCAGTTTCGCTTGGCGTGCGATGTCCTGCCAGTCCGACGGTTGCAGGCGCTCGGGGGTGACGCGCAATTCGTGCAGCTTCCCGCCGCGATCGACGGCCAGCGCGATGGGTTTGCCCGCTTGCGCGTGTTGGATTGCGATTCTGCCGTGCGTGCCGATCGGCTTGCCGTCGATGCGCGTGATCGTGTCACCGGTCTTCACGCCGGCACGCTCGGCCGGACCGCCGGGGGTCACGGCGTCCACCCGCAAGCCTTTGCTGGTGCCCATGACGGCCATGCCGAACATGCCGCGCCGGCTGTCCGCGAGATAGTGCAGCGCGCTGGCGTTGGCCTCGTCGCCGAGCTGCGTGGACAGCGCGGCCATCTGGCGCGCCAGCTCGTTCATGCGCGTTTGCAATTGAGCCATTTGTTGCTTGGCGGCGGCGTCGCTTGCCGCGGTTTGCGCGGAGTCCGGTGCCGCTGGTGGTGCGGCGAATGTCGCGCCCGCAAGCGGCAGCAACAGGCAGAAGGCGAGTGTTCTTTGCATGGCGGTTCTCCGGTCACATGGAAATGAGGTGGTCGTTGCTTG
>JAICHS010000072.1 GCA_025924775.1 Rhodanobacteraceae bacterium | reverse complement strand
CGACCGATACCCAAGGTCTTGCCAAGTCCGTGACCGATCGCGCCATGGCCTGCGGCCAAGTGTGTTGACGCGATCCCTTCGCAAGGCGCGAAGGCGGCTACTCCCCAAGGGAGCGGCAAGCGTAGCGAAGCGGTGGGTCCGGGGCAACCATCAATAAAAGTGCGGCGTCGGTTGGCAGCTACGTCCCGGCGCGGGACTTGCCCGAGCGCCGAAGTTCTGGTCTAGTTGGGGCCATGTCTTTGCTGATCGCCAGCCACGTCGTCACCGCCGCGCCCTGCGCGGCGCGTGCCGTGGCAGCTTCCTACAACCGCAACAATCATCGCGCGAACAATAACGCCAACCGTTGGCGGGCCCGCGCGTAGCTGCTGTAACCATCTCAGACACGCGACCAAGGCCCGCCCCGTGCGGGCCTTGGTCTTTTTGTTTCCAGACCAGGAGGCCAACCAACATGTGTGCGATTTTCGGAATGTTCGACCTGCAACCGGACGACCCGCTTGCCGCGCTGCGCCGGCAGGCGCTGGACTTGTCGGCGCGCCAGCGGCACCGCGGCCCGGACTGCAGCGGGGTGTACGCGGATGCAGGCGCGATCCTGGTGCACGAGCGGCTGGCGATCGTCGATCCGGGCTCGGGCGCGCAGCCGTTGCGATCGCGTGACGGCGGCCTTGTGCTCGCGGTGAACGGCGAGATCTACAACCACGCGGCGTTGCGCGCGGCCGGCGACTACGACTTCACGACGGCCTCCGACTGCGAGGTGATCAATGCACTGTATCGTGGCGCGGGCGCGGGTTTCCTGTCGCACCTGAACGGCATTTTCGCGTTCGCGCTGTGGGACGCGCAGGCACGGAGCTACATCATCGCGCGCGATCCGATCGGCGTGTGCCCGTTGTACTGGGGCCACGATGCCAGCGGGCGGCTGTGCGTGGCCTCGGAAATGAAGGCGCTGGCCGACCTGTGCGCCGACGTCGCGGAGTTTCCGCCGGGGCACGTGTACGACAGTGCCACCCGGAAGCTGGTGCGCTATTACCGCAAACCCTGGCGCGACTACGCGGCGACGCGCGGCCACCTGCCCGCACCGGGGGCGTTGCGCCGCACGTTCGAACAAGCCGTACACCGCCAGCTGATGACCGACGTGCCGTACGGCGTGTTGCTGTCCGGCGGCCTGGACTCATCGCTGGTGGCGGCTTGTGCCGTTCGCTTCGCGCGCGAGCGCATCGAGGATGGCGATCGCAGCGAGGCCTGGTGGCGGCGCCTGCATTCGTTCGCGATCGGGCTGGAGGGTTCGCCGGACCTGGCCGCGGCGCGGATCGCGGCCGATGCGCTGGGTACGGTGCACCACGCGTTCGTGTACAGCTTCCAGGAAGGCATCGATGCGTTGCCCGAAGTGGTGCGGCACCTCGAAACCTACGATGTGACAACCATCCGCGCGGCCACGCCGATGTACCTGCTGGCCAGGCGGATCAAGGCCATGGGCGTGAAGATGGTGCTGTCGGGAGAGGGCTCGGATGAAATCTTCGGTGGCTATCTGTATTTCCACAAGGCGCCCTCGCCGGAGGCGTTCCACGCCGAAACGGTGCGCAAGCTGGACGACCTGCACAGCTACGATTGCCTGCGCGCCAACAAGGCGATGCTGGCCTGGGGTGTCGAGGCGCGGGTGCCTTTCCTCGATCTCGAGTTCCTGGATGTCGCGATGGGCATCGATGCCGCGGCGAAGATGTCGGGACCAGGGCGAATGGAGAAATACCTGCTGCGCGCAGCTTTTGAAGGCGTGCTGCCGCGGGAAATCCTGTGGCGTCAGAAGGAACAGTTCAGCGATGGCGTCGGCTACGGCTGGATCGACGGCCTCAAGGCGCATGCCAAAAACACGGTGGACGACCGCGCGTTCGCGGCGGCCGCGTCACGCTTCCCGCACAACCCGCCGCAAACCAAGGAGGCGTACCTCTACCGGTCGCTGTTCGAACGTTGCTACCCGGGTGCCGCCTGCGCCGCGACCGTACCTGGCGGCAAGTCCATTGCGTGTTCCTCGCCGGCGGCGATTGCCTGGGATCCGGCGTTTGCCGCCAGCGCAGATCCGTCCGGCCGCGCGGTGCGGGGCGTGCACGTCAGCACCGCGCGGCCTGAGCCGGCCGTCGGCGCGTCCTTCGACAAAGCTGCCGCCGCGGCGCAACGCTGCCTGCTTCCAAAAGCGGCAGGCCGTGTCGGTCGTCAGACCATGGCCAGCAGCGGTATTGAACTTGACCACACCGATACGGTTCCGAGCACGGCCCCGATCAGCACGCCGACCAGCACGTCGGACGGGTAATGCAGGCGGAGCGCCACCCGCGACATCGCGACGAGCACGGTGAACAGAACCAGCAACACCACGAGGAAGGGGAACCAGGCGGTGGCGATGACCGTGAAACTGACGGCATGCAGGGTGTGGCCCGATGGAAAGCTGAATTCATCCAGCGCGGCTGCCCTGCGATCACGTCCGGGTGCGCGCGGAAGGGGCGCGGCCTGCGGGTATGCAGTTTCAGCGTGCGATACATCAGCCATGCGGCGAAACCGGTCACCAGCATTTGCGGGGCCGCGACGGCGCCACGCGTGCCGCCGAAGGTGGCCAGTGCCATCATCCGTACCAGGACCAGCCGTTGCCAAGCGCCTGCCGATGCCAAAAAACGTGCATGCCACATCGGTTATCCGCGTACAGTGGTCGCAACCCTGCTCAATGCCCTGCAGGTGCCCGTTGCGCCCGTGCAACTGGAACGCGCCCGTCATTTTTTACGCACCCCCATCCATCCGCTGGCCGCCGTTGACGCGGTGGACAAGGCACCGAGTCGCCGGAACAGAATACGCAGCAATCGCCGGCATTCGGATGCAGCAGTGCGCCACCTGCTGGGCACACCCGGAACCAGACGCGTGCTTGACGGGCATGCGGCAAGCCTCTTGGTACTGGCAGTGCGGGCACGTCAGCGTGGATTCGAAAGTAATGACCGCGTTGCCGCCAATCGGATGCCTCAGCGCAGGTACTCGCGGATCATTTCACGCCCGCGGTGGATGCGGCTTTTGACGGCTTCGCGGGTCAGGCGCAGGAAGTGGGCGATCTCGGTGATGGAATATTCCTGGAAATCGCGCAGCACGATCGCTTCGCGGTACTTGTCGGGCAACGACTGAATGGCTGCGGCCAGGTCGAGCCGCAGACCGGGGGTGGTGTAGTAGGCGAACATCGCGTTGTCCGCATCCGGCAACGCCGCGTGTCCCTGCATCTGTCGCATCAGGCGCTGGCACTCGTGCCGGACGGTCGAAAACACCCATGCGGTGTACGAACCAAGGGTCCGCAGCGCGCCGATCCGGCGGTACGCCTCCATCGCACCCAGGTATTCGCCCGCGTTTACGCTCGCGTGCCGCGCCATGTGGGCAAGAATCGCATCCAGCGCGTTGGTTTGTGCGGCCACGGGTTGCGGGTTGTCATGTGCGCGGTGTCGCGTGCGCCGCGCGAGTCGATGCGGCGCAACACGGCCAATACGTCCGGCGCAGTGATGTTGGCGACCGGGGCTGACCCGATCCACGGGAACACGTCGCGTTCCAAGCGCCGGACGACCTTGTTGGCGTGCCCGGGCTTCCAGTTCGGCGAGTGGCGTACCACTCACGCGCCACGGTCTCGAAGTTCTCGCCGCCCGCGATCCGTTCGGCCTTGCGCTTGTCGCTGGGGTCGATGCCATCGGCCACAGCTTGCGGGCCGCGTCGCGTTTCTCGCGCGTGTTTCAGCGATACGTCGGGGTAGGTGCCGAGTGACAGCAGGTTTTCTTTGTGCGTGCCGGGGCAGCGGTACCTGAGGCGCCACCACTTCGCGCCGGTCGGCTGCACCAGCAGGAACATCCCGCGTTCGTCGGCGAGCTTGTACGGCTTCGCCTGCGGTTTGGCATTGGTAACGGCCGAAGACGTCAATACGGGGTAACCCACACGAGCGCGCTTCAGTTACCCGCGATCCTGCCCCCATCTTTGGGAGTAGGTAAGCATTATTCGGGGATGTTGTGGGAATGGTAGTCAACAAAAAGCCGCATCAGAATGCGGCTTGTAGGGGACCGCGGGACATCGCGGGAAGGGGATATGGTGGCTAGAGGCGGGATCGAACCGCCGACCTCAGCATTATGAGTGCCGCGCTCTAACCGTCTGAGCTACCTAGCCAAAGCTCGCCAGTATAACAGCACGATCCCGAGCCCACGGTGCTCGTGCCTGGGCCGCCGGGGTGCGCGACCGCGGTCGATATAATCGATCGCGATACCCTTGCGGTGCGGCGGCCCCAACCATGCGACGCTTCAGCCTTGCCGAACCGTTGGTGATGCTTGCAACGGTGGTGCAATGGCTGGTCCTGTCGATCGGGACGGGCGCGATCATCGGGGCGGGTTGCACGATCTTCCTGCGTGTCCTGTTTGCGACCGAAGGGCGCGTCTACGATGTCCCCTGGTGGGTGCTGGCGTTGTTGCTGCCGGCGGGTGGGTTCGCCAACGGGCTGCTGTTGCACTACGGCTACAAGCTGCGCCGCAGCACCTTCAACGACAACGCGATCGTCGCGGTCAACGAGCAGCACGGCAAGTTGCCGTTCCGCACGATGTGGATCAAGCCGGTCTGTGCACTGATCACGCTGGGTTGCGGCGCATCGGCGGGCAAGGAAGGTCCGTGCTCGCACATCGGCGCCAGTCTTGGGGCCGCGATCGGGCGTTCGTTGCACCTCAACCAGGAGATGCGCAAACGCCTGCTGGCGTGCGGCGTCAGCGCGGGTTTTGCCAGCGTGTTCGGCACGCCCATTGCCGGCGCGATCTACGGCGTCGAGATGCTGGCGATCGGACGCATCCGCCACGATTTCCTGTTTCCCGGCATCGTCGCGGGCGTCACGTCGTTCGAGGTGTCGAGATACCTGGGAGTGCCGTATCCGCAGTACCACATCGCTTTCAGCAGTGATTTCACCGAGGTCCTGTTCCTCAAGACGGTGTTGATCGGGGTGTTGTGTGGCGCGGTGGCGTGGTTGTTCGTCGAGCTGTTGCAGCGCTCGCGCCAGTTCTTCGGCTGGCTGAAACAGCGTTTCGGATTGTGGCCGCCGCTGTCGCCGCTGCTGGGTGGCGTGGTGGTGGCACTGCTGATCATCGCGGTGCCGACCGAATACCTTGGCCTCAGCCTGCCGGTGATGGAACGCGCGCTGGATGGCGCGCCGATGCCTTACCTCGGGTTCCTGTGGAAGGCGTTGCTGGTCGCGGTCACGTTGGGTTCCGGTTTCTACGGCGGCATCGTCACGCCGCAGTTCGTGATGGGCGCGATCACGGGCGGCGCGTTCGCGCACCTGCTGGGGTTGGAAGCGGCGCAAGGGGCGGCCGTGGGCCTGGTGGCGGTGGTGGCGTCCGCGTCCAACGCGCCGATGGCGGCCATCCTGATGGGCATCGAGCTGTTCGGCTCGGGGTCCACGCTGTACGTGGCCGGCGCGTGCGTGGCCGCGTACCTGATCATCGGGCACCGCAGCGTGTATCCCGAGCAGCAGGTCGCCTTCAGCAAGTCGTCGTGGATTTTCGCGCGCACCGACCTGCCGGTCGGGCAGGAGAAAGTGCGCCTTTCCTACGGCCTGCTGCGCTGGTGGCGGATGCGGCGCCGACGCGCCAAGCAACGAGACGACGAGGCGCAGTGACTGCGCCCCGTATTCCGTCCGCAGCCGCCACGGCGACTACGCGACGGCTTCGGTTTGCGGCACGCGGGTGTTGAAGCCCGTCTGCGTGGCCGCGATGCCGCCCGCGCTGACGCGCACCCCGCAGTACTTGAGGCTCGGGATCTTGGCTTCCGGGTCGAGCGTGGGGTTGGTCAGAAGGTTGGCCGCGGCCTCGTAGTAGCAGAACGCCATGAACACGTTGTGCCGGGCCACCTTGGTGTCGGCGCGCGCGTAGGCGACGATGGTGTTGCGGCGCGTCTTCAGCGTCACCGGCTCGCCTGGTGCCACGCCCATCTCCGCAAGGTCGGCGGGATTCATGTAGCACACCGGGTCGGGCTCGATCGCGTTCAGCACCTCGGAGCGCCGGGTCATGGTGCCGGTATGCCAGTGTTCCAGCTGGCGGCCGGTCAGCAGCACGAAGGGGTAGTCCGCGTCGGGGCGCTCGTCCGGTTCCACGATCTCGCAGGGCACGAACAGCGCGCGGCCGTTGGGCCGGTTGAACTTGCCGTCCGTGAACATCACCGCCTCGCCGGGGTCGCCCTCTTGCTTGCACGGCCACACCACCGAACTCTCGCGTTCCAGCCGCTCCCAAGTGATGCCCGCCATGTTGGCCGAGGCCTGGCGGATTTCGTTGAACACCTCCGCCGGACCCTGGTAGTGCCAGTCGAGGCCCAGGCGGTGCGCCAATTCCTGGATGATCCAGAGGTCCTGCCGCACTTCGCCCGGCGGGTCGATTGCCTGGCGACCCATCTGCACCCAGCGGTCGGTGTTGGTGAAGGTGCCGGTCTTTTCGTAGTACACGCTGGCGGGCAGCACCACGTCGGCGTTGTAGGCCGCCTCGGTCAGGAAGATGTCCTGCACCACCAGATGTTCAAGGTGCGCCAGCCCCTTGCGCGCGTGGTAGGCGTTGGCGTCCGACATCGCCGGATTTTCGCCCATGATGTACATGCCCTGCACCTTGTCGGCCAGGATCGCGTCCATCATTTCCATCGAGGTCAGGCCTTTTTCGGCGCTGAGGCTGCAGCCCCACAGCTTCTCGAAGCGCGCCCTGACCGCCGGGTCGGCCACCTTCTTGTAATCCGGGAAACTGCCCGGCATCAGGCCCATGTCGGATGCGCCCTGGACGTTGTTCTGCCCGCGGATGGGGTGCAACCCCGCACCGCGCCGCCCAACCTGACCCGTCAGCATCGCCAGCGCGATGATGCAACGGACGTTGTCCGAGCCGTGCTGGCTCTGGGACGAACCCATGCCCCAGATGATCATCGAGTTCTTGGCCGTCGCGTAGGTGCGCGCGGCCTGCTTGATGTCTTCCGCGGCAATGCCGCAGATCGGCGCCATGGCTTCCGGGCTGTAGGCCTGGATGTGCTGCTTCAGGTCCTCGAAGCCCTCGGTGTGGTCACGGATGAAGGCGTCGTTGGTGAGGCCCTCGTTGATGATCGTGTAGATCATCGCGTTCAGCAGCGACACGTCGGCGTCCGGCGTGAACTGCAGGTGCATGAAGGCGCGCCGCGACAGTTGCTGCAGGCGCGGATCGCCGATGATCAGCTTCAGGCCATGCTGGTCGATCGCGTTCTTGATCCAGGTGGCGGCGACCGGGTGATTGACGGTCGGGTTGGAGCCGATCAGGAACACGCAGTCCGCGTCCATCACGTCGCGCACGGGCAGCGTCACCGCGCCACTGCCGATGCATTGGCCCAGCGCCACCACCGAACCCGCGTGGCACAAGCGCGTGCAGTGGTCGATGTTGTTGTTGTGAAAGCCGGTGCGCACCAGCTTCTGCACCAGGTACGCCTCTTCGTTGCTGCCCTTGGCGCAACCCAGCGCCACCAGCGATTGCGGGCCGCGCGCATCGCGGATGCGTGCAAGACCGTTGCCCGCGAAATCCAGCGCCTCGTCCCAGCTTGCCTCGCGGAAGGCCGCGAGCGGGTTGGCCGGATCCAGCACCAGGTCGGCCGACTTGGGTGGCGCGTCCTTGCGGCGGATCAGGGGTTTGGTCAGGCGGTTGGGGTGCCGGTAGTAGTCGAACCCGTAGCGGCCCTTGACGCACAGGCGCCCTTCGTTGGTCGGGCCGTGGGCACCATTCACGCCGACGATGTGGTTGTCCTCAATGTTCACCTTCACCCGGCAACCGACGCCGCAATACGGGCAGACCGTCGTGACTTGTTTCATGCCTTCACCTCCGATTCCTGCCCTTGCCATGCCCACTGCCGCGTGGGATCGACGCCGGCGTTCGACAGCGCGCCGGTCGGGCACGCGGCCACGCATTCGCCGCAGCCGACGCAGGTGCTGTTGCCCATGGGATCGTCCATGTCGAACATGATGTGGGACTCGCCGCCGCGCAGCGCGTAGCCGATCACGTCGTTGCCCTGCACTTCGCGGCAGGCGCGCACGCACAGCGTGCACTGGATGCACGCGGCCAGGTTGACCGCGATGGCCGGATGTGAAAAATCCGGCTGCGGTTCTTCCCTGCGGCTGAAGCGCGGTTTGCCCACGCCCAAGGCCCGAGCCCAGTGGTCCAGGCGCGAATCCGCGACGTACGCGGTGTCGGTGGTGTCGGCTTCCAGCAGTTCCAGCACCATCTTCTGCGAATGCAGGGCGCGCTCGGAGTGCGTGCTGACTTCCATGCCTTCGGTGGGCTTGCGCCAGCACGAGGGTTGCAGCAGGCGTTCGCCCTTGACCTCGCACATGCACACGCGGCAGTTGCCGTCGGGGCGCAGGCCCGCCTGGTCGGGTTTGTAGCACAGGTGCGGAATCACCACGCCGTGCCGGCGCGCCGCTTCCCAGATCGTCTCGTCGGCGTACGCACCTATCTGCTGCCCGTCGAGCGTGAAGCGGATGGTTTCCGTTTGCGGCACGTCTTGCGGTTGGGCTGCCATCACGCCACCTCGTCCGGAAAATATTTCAGTACGCAATTCATCGTGTTCGGCGCCGCCTGGCCAAGGCCGCAGATCGAGGCATCCACCATCACCCGCGACAGGTCTTCCATCAGCGGCTTGTCCCAGTGCGCGGCGCCCATCAATTCGGTGGCCTTGACCGTGCCGACGCGACACGGCGTGCACTGGCCGCACGATTCGTGCGAGAAAAAGCGCATCGCGTTGCGCGCCAGCTCGCGCGCCTTGTCGGCTTTCGAGAACACGATGATCGCGGCCGAACCGATGAAGCAGCCGTAGGGCTGCAACGTGTCGAAATCCAGCGGAATGTCCGCCTGCGCGGCCGGCAGGATGCCGCCGGACGCGCCGCCCGGGAAGTAACCGTACAGTTCGTGGCCGTCCTGCATGCCGCCGCAGTATTCGTCGACCAGCTCGCGCAGGGTGATGCCGGCGGGCGCCTGGTACACGCCCGGTTGCTTGACCCGACCGCTGACCGAAAACGTGCGCAGGCCCTTGCGGCCGTGGCGTCCCTGCGCGGCAAACCACTCGGCGCCCCTTTCCAGCACGTCGCGCACCCAGTGCATGGTTTCCATGTTCTGCTCGAGCGTCGCCAGGCCGAACAGCCCGTTCTGCGCCACGTACGGCGGGCGCAGCCGCGGCATCGCGCGCTTGCCCTCGATCGACTCGATCATCGCCGATTCCTCACCGGCGATGTAAGCACCCGCGCCGCGGCGCAGGTGGATCGCCGGCAACGTGGCGGGTGGGTCGGCCTTGAGCGCGGCCAACTCGCGCTCCAGCATCAGCCGGCACGCGGGGTATTCGTCGCGGATGTACAGGTACACCTCGTGGCTGCCGATCGCCCACGCGGCGATCAGGGTGCCTTCAAGGAAGCGGTGCGGGTCGCGCTCGAGGAAGTGGCGGTCCTTGAAGGTGCCGGGTTCGCCCTCGTCGATGTTGATCGCCACCACCTTCAGACCCGGCTCCTTGCCCACCAGCCGCCACTTGCGCCCGGTCGGGAAGCCCGCGCCGCCGAGACCGCGCAGGCTGGAGTCTTCCATCGTCTTCAGCACCGCCTCGCGCGTGCGCTTGCCGGTGACGCATTCCACCCAGGTGGCGTAGCCGCCGTGCTTGCGGTATTCCGCGTAGCCGATGGGCGTGATCGCTTCCGGCGCGACGTCGTGCGCGTTCGCCGCCGCGGCGACGCGTTCGACGGTGGCGGCGGGCACGGGTTTCTGCCCGCAGATCGCGACCGGCGCATCCGCGCAGCGACCCACGCACGGCACCCGCTGGATGCGCACGTTCGCGCCCAGCTTGCCCTTCAGCGATTCGATCAACTGTTCCGACCCGCACATCGCGCAGGACACCGAATCGCACACGCGCACGGTCAGCGCCGGCGGTTCGACCGCGGGATCGCGGATGATGTCGAAGTGGTGGTAGAACGTCGCCACCTCGTAGACCTCGGTCAGCGACAGCCGCAACTCGTCGGCGAACGCCGTCAGGTGCTCGACCCGCAGGCAGCCGAAGCGGTCGTTGATGCGATGCAGGCCTTCCAGCAGCATGTCGCGCCGGCGCGGCATGTCGCCCAGGGCTTCGCGCACCGCCGCGAGTGCCGCGGGCTCCACCTGCCGGCCCTTGGGTTG
>JAICHS010000071.1 GCA_025924775.1 Rhodanobacteraceae bacterium | reverse complement strand
CTGCACCCGGACTCGACCTCGCATTGTTTCGCGCGTTACCGGATGCCGGCGTTCCTGTTGCCGCAGCTGTTCCCCGGGTACGAGGGTTATCCCGCCTGAGCGGCGGGTGGTGCGTGCGTAGCAGTGCCGGCGGCTTGGCCGGTTCGGACAATCCGCCGGTGCCGTCGACTAGGTCCTGGGCACCCCGATCGATCGGGTGGTGCGGGTCTTCGAGCAACTGGCTGGATCGAACCATGTCCATCTTTGCCCCTGGGCAGGGGTGGACCGCGCGCAGGTGCGCGTCAGCGCGAGGATACGTATTTTTCGCGCCGGATGTTCTTGATCGGCAGCCCGAGTTCCTTCAGTTGCGTGAAGGTGGCGTCGATCATGTTGGGGTTGCCGCACAGGTAGGCGATGTCGTGCTCGGGGTCGGGCAAGAGCTCCGGAAGGACCTCCTGGACGTGGCCGTGATGGTCGTGCGGATGCGGCGTCGCGCGCGCCGTGCGCGACAGGCAGGCGTGGAAGGTGAATTCCGGATGCTGGCTGGCGAATGCCTCGAACTGGTCGGCGTACAACAGCTCGTGCTCGTTGCGGGCGCCGTACAACAGGGCGAACTTGCGGCCGCGCGTGGCGATCAATTTCTCGATGCTGGGTAGCATCGCGCGGTACGGCGTGATGCCGGTGCCGGTGGCGATCAGGAAATAGCGTTGGTTGGCATCCTCGTTGAGCAGGCAGAAGCGGCCGTACGGGCCACTGGCCTCGATGCTGTCGCCGTGCGGAAGGTTGCCCAGCAGTTGGGTGGCCGCGCCACCTTCCACGAATGACACCGCAAGCTCCAGCCGTCCGGCCGCGCCATCGTGGTTGGGCGTGCCCACCGAATAACTGCGCTTGGTGGGCTTGCCGTCGTCGTAGTTGAAGTGGATCTGGATGAACTGGCCGGGCATGTACTTGAACGGCGCGCCGTCGGCGCGCTCGAACGCGAGGTGGCGCACGCGGGGCGCCAGCATGTGGCTGTCGGCCAGCTTGAGTTGGAAGTGCTCGATCATTCTGGAAAACCGTGTTGGCGCGGCCAGCGTAATGCGCGTCGCCGCATGAGGCCCTGCGACGTGATATGGGGTTGGCGGGGTGAAACTTCTATAATAGGGGATGCCTGCCGATTCCGCTTTGTCGCAGCCCGCTTCGCGCGGGCCCATTGCCACACCCGCACGCGAGGTCCCCGCGCTCGAAGTGGTGGACTTGCGCAAAACCTACGCCAGCGGCGTACAGGCGCTGAAGGGGGTATCGCTGGCGGTTGCGCAGGGCGATTTCTTCGCCTTGCTGGGACCGAATGGCGCCGGCAAATCCACCCTGATCGGCATCCTGTCCTCGCTGGTCAACCCCACGTCCGGCGACGCGCGCGTGTTCGGGCTGTCGATCCACGCCGACCGTGGCGGGGTGATGCGCCAGATTGGCCTGGTGCCGCAGGAAATCAACTTCAACCAGTTCGAGACGCCGTTCGAGATCTGCGTGAACGTCGCGGGCTTCTACGGCATCCCGCGCGTGACCGCGCGGGTGCGCGCGGAAAAGTACCTCAAGGAATTGCGCATCTGGGACAAGGCGCACCAGGCTACGCGCATGATGTCGGGCGGCATGAAGCGGCGCCTGATGATCGCGCGCGCGATGATGAACGAGCCGCGCCTGCTGATCCTGGACGAACCGACCGCGGGCGTCGATATCGAGATCCGTCGTTCAATGTGGCAGTTCATTACCGGCATCAACGCCGCCGGCACCACCGTGATCCTGACCACGCATTATCTGGAGGAAGCGGAGCAGTTGTGCCGGAACATCGCGATCATCGACCACGGCGGGATTGTCGAGAACACCTCGATGCGGCACCTGTTGTCCAAGCTCGACGTGCAGTCGTTCGTGCTGGACGTGACCGGGCTGGACGGCCAGCTGCCCCGGCTGGACGGCGTCACCCTGACCCGGCGTGACGCGCAGACGCTGGAGGCCGAGATGCCCTCGACGCACAACCTCAACGCGCTGTTCGCCGGGCTCACCGCCAGCGGCATCACCGTGACCTCGATGCGTACCAAGACCAACCGGCTCGAGCAACTGTTCATGCGCCTGGTCGAGCACGACGGGATCCGGCCATGAGCGGGGACGTGCGCGAGCCGCTGGCGGCGGGCGTGGCCACGTATCCGCGCGCCACGCGCACGCGCGCCAACCTGGTTGCGCTGGGCACCATCACCCGGCGTGAAGTGCACCGGATGCTGCGCATCTGGACCCAGACGCTGGTACCGCCCGCAATCACGATGACGCTTTACTTCGTGATCTTCGGCAAGGTCATCGGCAGCCGCGTCGGCGAGATGCAGGGTTTCACCTACATGCAATACATCGTGCCGGGCCTGGTGATGATGAGCATCATCAACAACTGCTACGCCAACATCACGTCGAGTTTCTTCGGTTCCAAGTTCGGGCGTTACGTCGAGGAATTGCTGGCCTCGCCGATGCCGAGCTGGGTGGTGCTGACGGGCTACGTCGCGGGCGCGGTGACACGCGGGCTGCTGGTGGGCGTGATCGTGCTGGGCATCGCGCTGTTCTTCACGTCCCTGCACATTGCGCACCCCTTCGTGGCGCTGACCACCGTGGTGCTGGGCGCGACGATTTTCTCGCTGGCCGGGTTCATCAACGCGATGTTCGCCAAGCGCTTCGACGACATCGCGATCGTGCCGACCTTCGTGCTGGCGCCGCTCACCTACCTGGGCGGCGTGTTCTATTCGGTCAACATGCTGGGTTCGCCGTGGCGCGAGGTGTCGTTGGCCAATCCCATCCTGTACATGGTCAACGCTTTCCGTTACGGCATCCTCGGCGTCGGCGACGTGCCGGTGTGGACCGCGTACGCGGTGATGCTGGCGTTCGCCATCGGCCTGGCATTGGTCGCGTTGTGGTTGCTGCACCGGGGCGTGGGGCTGCGCTCCTGACGGGCACCTCCTTCGTGCCAGGGCGCGGTGCGCGCTCGCCTCGGATGGCCTTGGGGCGCAGGATGAACGGCCGCGCCTCGCGCGCGTAAGATCAGGGCATGAAAGCCACACTGGCCGCCGCTGCCATCGTCGCCGGCATTGCCTGGTGGGCATGCGCGGATGCGCAGGTGTACCGGTGCACGGCCGCGGACGGCAGCGTGAGTTTCCAGGACCGCGCCTGCGCGCATGGGCAAACGCAGACGATCATTGACGTGGCGGCGCGGGGCCCCGATTCGCCTGCCGCCGCGGCGACGACGCCGTTGCCGGATGCCGTCGCAGCGGCACCGCCCGCGGCCTATCTCTCGCCGCCACCTGCGCCGCTGCCTGAACTGTACGCCTGCGTGGGTGCGGTGAATGGCAAGCACTACCTGACGTCTTCGCCGCCGCCGCCCTATCTCGCGCCGCTGGGGGTGATGGGCTATCCGCCGCAAAGCCTGTCACAGGCCTACGGCGCACCGGGCGGCGCGGGCATGTCGGCACCGGAACTTTCACACCCGCGCGTCGGAGGCCCGCGCATCGCGACCGGCATGACCGAGGTGCAGGATTACTGCCTGCCGGCCGCGCACGCCGAGGTATGTGGCTACGTGCGGAAGGCATACGACGAGAACCATCGCAAACTGCGCATGGCGATGCCGAACGAGCAACCGCCGTTCGAGCAGCGCGAACGGAACTTGCAGGATCAGCTACGCAATTGCCGGTGACCGGCCGGAAGCGAAACCGGGGTCGAAACCGGGGTCAGAGTGCACTTTCGTGTGGTGGACCCAGCGGTCTTCGGTTGGCTGCTCGAAAGGGCACTCTGACCCCGGTTTTCCTGTGCTGCGGCTCGCGCCCTACGCCGTCAAAGTGAGTGACGGCACTGGCGCATGCCGGCGTTCGTGCGCCAGCAACCAGCGTTTGGTCGGCAGGCCGCCGCCGTAACCCACCAGGTCGCCGTGGCTGCCGATCACGCGGTGGCAGGGCACGATGATCGCGAGCGGGTTGGCGCCGTTGGCGGCCCCCACGGCGCGCACGGCGCGCGGGCGCCGGATGCGGCGCGCGATGTCGGCGTAGCTGACCGTTTCGCCGTAGGGAATGGCCAGCAACGCGCCCCACACTTCCAGCTGGAAGGGCGTGCCGGACGGGTGCAGCGGCAGGTCGAACTGCAGCCGCGTGCCCGCGAAATACTCATCGAACTGGCGCCCCGCCGCGTGCAGCTTCGACGGGCTTTCCTTTGCGCCGGCCGGCGGTCCGACCAGCCTGCCGCGCTCCGGCAGGCCGATTTCGACCAGCCCCGCGCCATCGCTGACCAGCAGCAGCGGGCCGATCGGCGTGTCGATGGGTGCGTAGTACAGCATCGTCAGAACCCGTAATTGAGGAATCCGCCATCGACCGCCAGCACCTGACCCGTGATGTAGCTGGCCGCGGGCAGGCACAGGAACGCCACCGCCGCGGCGACTTCCTCCGGCTCGCCGATGCGCGCCATCGGTGTGCGCTCCAGCACTTCCTCCAGGTAGTCGGGGTCGGACAGCGCCTCGTCGGTGCGGCGGGTGCGGATGTACCACGGGGCCACGGCGTTGACGCGGATGCCGTCGTCGGCCCACTCGCAGGCCAGGTTGCGCGTCAGCTGGTGCAGCGCAGCCTTGCTCATGCCGTAGGCGACGCCGGTGCGCACGTGCGTGGCGCCGGAAACCGAGCCCACGTTGACGATCGCCGCGTGGCCGTGTTGCGCAAGGCGCGGGTGCGCGAGCCGGCACAGGTCGAACGCGGCGATGGTGTTCAGGCGAAACACCTCCTCCAGATCCGCCGGTTCGCATTCCAGCGTGGGCTTCTTGATGTTGCCGCCGGCGTTGTTGACCAACAGCGACAGCGGCACGTCGAGGTCCGCGATCCAGTCGAAGATGGCCAGCCGATCTTCGGCGTCGCTGACGTCGGCCGAAAACACCTGGGCCTCGCAAGCCGGGAAGTCTTCGCGCAGCTCGTCACAGACCGTTTGCAACTCCGTGGCGTCGCGCGCGACCAGCAACGGTTGCGCGCCCAGCGCGGCCAGTTCACGCGCACAGGCCAAACCGATGCCGCGGCTGGCACCGGTGACAAGGCAGGTCTGGCCATCGAGGCGCCAGCGTCCGGGGATGGCGTTCACGCGCGGACTCCGTGATGCGTTCCGTGCAGCTTAACGCAGCTGGGGAAGCACTGGAAAATCGGCTGCGCCGCTCACTACAACCACGCGGCGCGTATTTCGCGCCACCTTCGTTTGCGGCGGCTCTCCAGAATTTCCATTGCAAGCGGTCGTCCGTAGCGCGAAACTGCGCCGCATGCTACGCATCGTCGCCATCGCATTGACCACTGCCACGCTTGCCGCGTGCGCTTCGCACCCGTCGCCGGATGCAGCCGCGACTTCCGCCACGCCGGCGTCCGCCGCCACCAACGTGCTGGCCGGCACGCCCATGGCCGCCTACGGGCACGACCTCAACAAGGCGAAGCGCGTGCAGGACGTCGTCAACGAGCAGGCAAAAAAGCAGGCCGCTCAGATTGATGCCGCGACCGGCTCGTCCGGCTGAACCTGGATGATGCGAGGCCCTGGCGCTCGCGCACCAGGGCCTCTGCTTGCCGCGCGGGGCGGCGGGGACCGTCAGTCGACGGCGTGTGTCAGAACCGCACCTCGGCTTGGGCCGACAGCAAGCCGGTGGACAGGTTCACGTCGTGCTTCTTGGCGCGGTAGTAGTCGTAGCCAATGCCGACGCCGAACCTGCGGCTGAAGTCGTAGCCGACGCCGAGGCCGCCGTAGTAGCCGTCGCCCGAGCGGCCGGTGCTGATCGGCGTAAGGCTGCGGCTCATGCCATCGCCGTCCCAGGCGTACAGGCCGGTGCGCGCGGCTACGTACCAGTTGGGCGTGAAGTTGTACTTGGCGTTGGCGCCTACGTTCCAGCCGTGCAGCGACGCCTTGTTGTCAGAAACCACAGGCTGCGAGTTGAACACGTTCTTCACGCGGATGTTGCCGAGGTCGTTGTAGCCGATCTCAGGGCCGAGTGCGAAACCGGGTGCGAGGGCCCAGCGATAGCCACCGTTGATCTGGTAGCCGGTGTCACTGCCCTTGTTCTGGCCGCTTCCGAAGTAGCTGTGGCCCACGCTGCCGTTGACGAAGAATCCGCTGTCGGCGCCGGTCGTGTTCATGGCGTCCTGCGCGTGAGCTTCCTGAATGAAACCGGGGGCCGCCACGAACGCCGTGGCGATGGCAAGGACGATTGCAGTGTTGCGCATATTGTTGTCTCCATCGTGATTGTTCACGCGTGCCGTGTATCCGCATGCGCTTGGTCACTGAGACTGGAGGCAATCGGCAACGTTCGTTAAGGTTTCGCTATGGAATCAGGCGCCGTTCATCGCCTGTGTGCGCACGCACGTGAATACGCGCGAACGTTTTGCGGTGTAGGTCATCATGCGCGCGCACGCGACTCCAGCACCGCCACTGCAGGCAAGGTCTTGCCTTCCAGAAACTCCAGGAAGGCGCCGCCGCCGGTGGAGATGTAGGAAACCTTGTCGGCGATGCCGTACTTGTCGACCGCGGCCAGGGTGTCGCCGCCACCGGCGATCGAAAAGGCGGGCGATCCCGCGATTGCGTGCGCCAGGGTTTCGGTGCCGCGGCCGAATGCGTCGAATTCGAACACGCCGACCGGTCCGTTCCACACCACCGTGCCGGCCTTGGCGATCAGCGCGGCGTAGCGCGCCGCGGTGGCCGGCCCGATGTCGAGGATCATTTCGTCCGCGCCGACCTGATCAACGGCCTTCACCGTGGCCGGGGCATCGGCGGCGAATGCGGACGCCACCACCACATCGATCGGAATCGGCACATCGGCGCCGCGGGCGTGCGCGCTGGCGAGCACCTGGCGCGCCGCATCCAGCAGGCCGGGTTCCGCCAGTGATTTGCCGATCTCGTGGCCGGTCGCCGCGATGAAGGTGTTGGCGATGCCCCCGCCCACGATCAGCTGGTCGACCCGGCCGACCAGGTTCTGCAACAGCGTGAGCTTGGTCGAGACCTTGGAACCCGCGACGATCGCCAGCAGCGGCCGCGCCGGATGGTCGAGCGCCTTGCCGAGCGCATCCAGCTCCGCCGCCAGCAACGGGCCCGCACATGCGACCGGCGCGAACCGCGCGACCCCGTGCGTGGAGGCCTGCGCGCGGTGCGCGGTGCCGAAGGCATCCATCACGAACACGTCGCACAGCGCCGCGTACGTCCGCGCGAGTGCCTCGTCGTCAGCCTTCTCGCCCACGTTCATGCGGCAGTTCTCCAGCAGCGCGACTTCGCCGGGGCGCACCGCGACGCCGCCCAGGTAATCGCGTTCCAGGCGCACGGCCTGGCCCAGCTTCTCCGACAACCACTGCGCGATCGGCGCCAGCGACAAGGCGGCGTCGAATACGCCTTCCCTGGGGCGCCCGAGGTGCGACAGCACCAGCACGGCGGCGCCCGCATCGCGCGCGGCGCGGATCGTCGGCAGGGCGGCGTCGAGGCGTTGGGTTGAAGTGATGCGGCCGTCCTGGATCGGCACGTTCAAGTCTTCGCGGATCAGCACGCGCTTGCCGGAAAGGTCGAGATCGGTCATGCGGATGAAGGCCATGGCGTGCGCTCCAGCAGTCATTGAAAGGATGGGATCGCGCATTGTCGGGGGCGCGTCGCATTCGCGCAATTGCGCTAGGCTCAAGGTTTCCAGTCGAACCGGGATTCACGATGGCGCAACCCAGAACCTTGTACAGCTATTGGCGGTCCAGTGCGTCGTATCGCGTGCGCATCGCGCTGAACCTCAAAGGCATGGACTACGCGATTGCACCCGTGCACCTGGTGCGCGACGGTGGCGAGCAGCACCACGACGACTACCGCAAATTGAATCCCCAGCAACTGGTGCCCACGCTGGTGGACGGGCGCCAGGTGCTGCACGAATCGCTGGCGATCATCGAATATCTGGACGACGCGTATCCGTGCACCGCGCGGCTGCTGCCGCGCGCGGCGCTGGCGTGCGCGCGCGTGCGCGCGCTGGCGCAAATGGTGGCCTGCGAAATCCATCCGCTCGGCAACCTGCGCGTGTTGCAGTACCTGCAGCGCGAGCTTGGCATCAGCGATGCGCAGAAGGCTGCGTGGTCGCGGCACTGGATCAAGCTGGGTTTCGACGCGATCGAGGCCGTGCTGGCCGCACGCGACAACCCCGGCAAATTCTGCGAGGGCGACGCGCCTACGCTGGCGGACTGTTGCCTGGTCCCGCAGGTGTACAACGCCCGCCGTTTCGGGGTGCCGTTGGATCCCTATCCGACCCTTGCCGGGATTGATGCGGCCTGCGCCAGGCTCGATGCGTTCAAGCGTGCCGCGCCGGAGGCGCAGGCGGATGCGCCTCCCGAGGATCTTCGCTGATCACCGGGTCGTGACGGAGCCGGTTGCGAATGCCACCGGCGCGTCGGCGGCAAGTCCGGGGCGGCCTTGTGGGTACCCGATCAGCGTCGTATCTCCGCAAGGCGTATGCACGCGGTTGGAAAATTTGTCGTCATTCCGGGGCGCCTGCGCTGTTTGCGGGCGGCCCGGAATGACGAGGAACACTGATTGCCGACCTGAGGCATGCATCGGGTGCGGGTATTGCCCGCCCCATTCGCCGGCGGCTCCTTCCCCACGGGCGGGGGAAGGGATATTTGTGTCAGCTCGCTGCCGCCGCCTTGCGCGCGGGCGCTGCGGCGGATTCGGAAGCGGCGTTCAGCGCAGCGACGATGCGCTGGTGCTCGGCCTTCAGCTGGTCGGGCAGGTGGCTGCCGTATTGCGCGAGGTATTCGCCGACGGCGGCTTCCTCGGCGCGCCACTCGGCGGTGTCCACGCGGAACAGCTCGTCCAGCGCAGTGTCGGAAAGGTGCAAGCCTTCGAGGTTCAGGTCTTCCGCGCGTGGCAGGTTGCCGATCGGGGTCGCGAGGGCATCGGCTTCGCCGGTAACGCGTTTCAGCATCCACTCAAGGACGCGCATGTTGTCGCCGAAACCCGGCCACAGGAATTTGCCGTCCGCGCCCTTGCGGAACCAGTTGACGTGGAAGATGCGCGGCAGTTTCGCGCCGGCCTGGTCGAAGCTCAGCCAGTGCGCGAAGTAGTCGCCGTAGTTGTAACCGCAGAACGGTTTCATCGCCATCGGGTCGCGCCGGATCGGCACGCCGACGTCGGTGGCCGCGGCGGTGGTCTCCGACGCCATCGAGGCGCCCATCAGTACGCCATGCGTCCAGTCGCGGGCCTCGAATACCAGCGGCACCACTGAACCGCGGCGGCCGCCGAACACGATCGCATCGATCGGTACGCCGGCATCGTTCTCGGCTTCGGGCGACCAGCTGGGGCACTGATTGGCGCGCACGGTGAAGCGCGAATTCGGATGCGCCGCCGGACCGTTCGCGGGGTCGTAGTCGCGGCCCTGCCAGTCCTTCGCCGGTTTGCGGTCATCCAGGTCCTCCCACCACGGCTGGTTGTCGGCGGTGACCGCGACGTTGGTGAAAATGGTGTCGTGCTGCAGCATCGCCAGCGCGTTGGGGTTGGTTTTCTTCGACGTGCCGGGCGCCACGCCAAAGTAGCCGGCCTCGGGGTTGATCGCGTACAGGCGACCGTCCTTGCCGGGGCGCATCCAGCAGATGTCGTCGCCCACTGTCCACACGCGCCAGCCTTCGCGGCGGTAGCCTTCGGGCGGGATCAGCATCGACAGGTTGGTCTTGCCGCAGGCGGAGGGGAACGCGGCGGCGACATAACGGATTTCATGTTTCGGGTTTTCGATGCCGACGATCAGCATGTGCTCGGCGAGCCAGCCTTCCTCGCGGGCCTGGAACGAACCGATGCGCAGGGCGTGGCACTTCTTGCCCAGCAGCGCATTGCCGCCGTAGCCTGAACCGTAGGATTTGATCGTGAGCTCGTTGGGGAAGTGCATGATCCAGCGGTTGGCCGGGTCGAGCGTGCCGACGGAATGCTGGCCCTTGACCAAGCTGCCCTCGCGTTCGATCCGCGCCAGCGCCGCGGTGCCCATGCGGGTCATGATGCGCATGTTGGCGACCACGTATTTGGAATCGGTGATCTCGACGCCGCAACGCGACAACGGCGAACCGATCGGGCCCATGCAGTAGGGAATCACGTACAGCGTGCGCCCCTGCATGCAGCCGTCGAACAGGGCATCGACCTTCGCGTGCGCATCCGCGGGGGCCATCCAGTTGTTGTTGGGGCCGGCT
>JAICHS010000070.1 GCA_025924775.1 Rhodanobacteraceae bacterium | reverse complement strand
CCCTGCGCGCCGTGCAGGATGGTGTCGAGATGCAGCGTCGGGTCGGCGTTGTCCACCGCGGCATTGCCCTTGAGTGGCGGAAACGCCCCCGGGATGCCTTCGCCGGTCGCCTGGTGACAGGCCGAACAATTGGCGGTGAACAGTTCCTTGCCCTTGGCCGCATCAAACGTGTAGCCACCCGTGACCGCGGACGCAGCCGGTGCCGAGGCCGCTGCGGCACTCGACGCAGGCGCGCTGCCCGCCGGCGCATTGCCGGCCGCACCCAGCGGCTTGCCGGCACGGATTGCCGCCACGTCGGCAGACGTCACTTGCTTGGCGTGATTGCCCCACGACGTGCGCTCGTGGTTGGCGATATCGGCGATCTCGGCGTCGTTCAACTGGCTCGCGAACGCGGTCATGGTGCCGCTCCAGCTCTTGCCGTCGATGACCTTGCCGTGCGCGCCGTGCAGGATGGTCTCGATCTGCAGCGTCGGGTCGGCTGCCAGCACCGCCGGGTTGCCGACGAGTGGCGGAAACGCGCTGGGAATGCCCGCGCCCGTCGACTGGTGGCAGGCCGAACAGTTGGCCTCGAACAGGGATTTGCCCTTGGCCGCGTCGAACACATACCCACCCGCCGCCGCAGAGCTCGCGGGAGCCGACGCTTCGAGCGCTGCCGCCGAGGTGGGGCCGCCCATGCCGCCATTCATCGAATAGCCCGGGATCGGCGCCTGCTTCAGCGACAGCAGGTAGGCCACCAGCGCCTTGGCCTTGGGCGATGGAATCACGTAGCCGTGCCTGGGCGCGAACGCCGGCGGTACCGGCACCGCGGTGTCGCCTTCCGGAACCTTGTCCACGACCTCGAACAGGAACTTGAAGTTCGGCATGATGGAGTGCGGTTCCACCGCACGCGGGTCGTACAGATGGATGTACTGCCACACATCGCTGGGCTTGGCGTTGCCGACGTTGGTGAGGTCCGGCCCGGTGCGCTCGGAACCCAGCATTTCCGGTGTTGCATAGGCGAAGTCGCCGGGCGCCGAAGGCCGCCCGAACGGCTTGTCCTCCGGCAACGGCCGTACCTGCATGGTATGGCAGTAGTCGCAGCCGTTGCTGGCAAACACCTGCCGGCCTTCGGCCTCGAGCGGGGTCAAGGGCTGCACACCCGGTCCCGGCGGGGTTTGCGCCAGGTCGATGGCGGGTCCCACCGCGATGAACATCACGATCACGACGTACAGGGCCAGCGCCCCACCAAAGATGATCCACATGGGGCGTTTCATGCCGCGGCCTCCCCTTCAGGCTCCATGATGGGCGACGGTGCGTTGCCCGGCTGGCCCTTGGTCATGCGCCACACGTTCCACGCGAACACAATGTGCGATAGGAACATCAGGATGCCGCCCACGCCGCGCCACAGGTAATACGGTTCCATGTCGATGACCGACTGGATGAACGGCTTGCCGCGGATCCAGTCGAGCCCCTGGACGGTACCGCCGATCGACAGCGAGATCACGTAGATCGACACGCCCACCAGCGCCAGCCAGAAGTGCAGCGCGACGCCGAAGCGGCCCGGGTTCTTGCCAGTCGCCAGCGGCAGCAGCGCATAGATGCCGCCCCACACCGCGAAGGTCACGAAGCCGTACATCGTCAGGTGCGAGTGGCCGACCGTGAAGCTGGTGAAGTGCCACGCCGCCTGCAGCGAGCGCAGTGCCTCGACCGTGCCCTGGGTCGAGCCGATCAGGTAGCCCAGCACGCCGATGAACAGGAACGCCAGCGGGTACGACTCGATGCGGCCGTGGTAGCGTCCGCGCATCGTCAGCAGGTAGTTCGCGCTGCCGCCCAGCACCGGCACCAGCATGCCCACGCTGCAGATGATTGCGGTGGTCTGCAGCCACCACGGCAGCGGGCTGAACAGGAAGTGGTGCCCGCCCAGCATCGGATAGAAGATGAGGTTGGTCCAGAACGCCAGCACGCCCAGTGCGTAGGAATAGATCGGGCGGTTCAACACCTTGGGGATTGCGTAATAAAACAGGCCCAGCGCCAGCGGCGTGAACCACATCCCCACCGCGTTGTGCATGAAGTAGCCGGAAATCGCGACCTGGCCCAGGCCCTTCTGGTACCACGGCAGGATCGCCACCAGGCAGATCACGCAGGTCCACAGGAACCCGCCGATGATGTACCAGTTGGACAGGTAGATGTCCTTGGAGGCACGCCGCGCGATCGTCGCCAGCAGGTTCCACACCGTGACGACCAGCGCCGCGAAGAACACCAGCCGGATCGGCCACGGCCACTCGCGGTATTCCAGATCGCCCCAGTTGTAGCCGAGGTCCAGCGCGATGGTGCCGGCGACCGCCGCGATGTTGAACAGCCACAGGCCGATGCGCGCAAGCGTGGCGCTGTAGAGCCGCGTGCCGCAACTGCGCACCGTGACGTAGTACGCACAGCCGACCAGCGCAATGCTGGCAAAGCCATAGAACACGTCGTTGGTATGGATGGGCCGCAGCCGCCCGAAGGTCAGGTACTTGGCGGCCCAGAAATCCGGCGCGCCAAACTTGAACGCCAGCAGCAGCCCCACCGCGGTACCGAACAGCAACCAGAACGTGGCGCTGATCGTGTAGGCCGTGAAGATGCGCGACAGCTCACGGTCTTCTTCCGGCGAGCCGGTCGCAGCCCGCGAAGGCGGAACCGAGGAAAGGGATTGCGCGGCAACAGCCATCGCGACGCTCCATCTGGATGGAACGGTCGGCGCCAGCGGGCTCGGGCCGTCGAAACTCCCCGCGCGACGGCGCACGCGGGCATGGTCCCGCGATTCTAGGCAGCGCGGTCCGTATCGGTCGTGACCTGCATCATGGCAGCCCCCATGGCACCCGGCGCAGGCGGCTCAGCGCGGGGCGTCGTCATTCCCATGTCTTGGCGGCGCGGCATCAAGCAGCGGCAGGATCTTCGGCGTGTCCAGGTCCTCGAACTGGGCATGGTTCACGGCCCAGAAGAATAGGCCCACCGCGATGCCCGCCAGCACCAGGGTGATCGGGACCAGGATCAGCAGCGCGTTCATGTGGTGCGCTCGTGCAAGGCCATGGGCGGCGCATGCGGCGCACGGGCCGCACGAATGCGCAGGCTGTTCAACACCACCGCCAACGAACTGGCCGACATGCCGATCGCCGCCAGCCACGGCGGCACCAGGCCCGCCGCCGCGAACGGCACCGCGCCCAGGTTCCACGCCAGCGACCAGCGGCGGTTTTGCGCGAGCACCTGCATGGCACGCTCCGCCAGCGCGCGCGCCAGCGGCAATCCGGCGAGCCCGGCTGGCAACAACAGGTCGGCGTGCGCACGCGCAAGCTCCACCGCCCCGCCGGGCGTCGCCGAAACGTCGGCTGCCGCCAGCGCCGCGGCGTCGTTGCCGCCATCCCCGACCACCAGCACCACCTGCCCGACCGCCTGCCCGGCGCGCACGTGCGCAAGCTTGTCCGCGGGCGCCTGGCGCGCGTGCCAGCCAGCGATTCCCAGCGCGGCCGCGACCGTGCGCACGCGCGTGGGCGCATCGCCACTGACCAGTGCACACGCGACGCCCACCGCCTGCAAGGCCTTGATGCAGGCGGACGCATCCGCGCGCACGCGTTCCGCCAACGGCAACCGCGCCAACGGACCCTGGGCATCGGCCAGCCACAATGCGGCGTCATCGCAATCCGTTCCCGCGAACCCGGCATGGCCGAGCCGCATTGGCCGCCCGTCGACTACGCCGCGCACGCCGCCACCGGCGACGATCTCCACGCCATGCGCGAGCGGCACCCCGTCGGCCGGAACCCGCGCAATCGCCTGCGCGACCGGATGGCTGCTTTCGCGCGCCAGCGCCACGGCCCAGCGCAACGCGGTTTCGCGTGCAACGCCACGGAACGTCTCCACGCGGTCCGGCTGCAGTGCCGGCTCGGTAAGCGTGCCGGTCTTGTCAAACAGTGCACGATCGACCCGCGCCAGCGCGCGCACCGCGGCGGCGCGCGTCACCAACACGCCACGCCTGGACAGCAAGGCCAGGCTGCGCGTGAGCACCGCCGGCGCCGCCAGCCCGAAGGCGCACGGGCACGCCACCACCAGCACCGCGACGGTCGCATCGAAGGCGCGCGCGGGATCGCGCCACAGCCAGAACGCGCACGTCGCGACGGCCAGCGCCAGCACCCGCCAGACGAAGCGCCGCGCGGCCGGCGCGTCATCGTCGCCGACAAGGCCACGCGCGCGCTGCGCGGCTGCGGTCATCCGTTCCAGCGCAGCTACGGAACTTGTGGCGAGCGTACGCTCAACGCGCAGGTCCAGCGGCCCGTCCACTGCCACGCTGCCGGCGGCGATCCGGTCGCCGCGCGCGTGGCCCACCGCACGCGACTCACCACTCCAGCGCGACGCATCGACGCGCGCGCGTTCGCTCGCCAACACGCCGTCACACGGCGCGGCGTCGCCTTCTGGAACGTGCACACGCTCGCCCGGCACGAGCTCCACCGCGGCCACGGTTTCGAGCGTGCCGTCGGCGTGGCGACGCTGTGCCAGCAGCGGCAACGCGTCCGTGGCCGCGTCACCGTCCGCACGATGGCGCGCCTGCGCCCGCAATTCCAGGTGCCGCCCCAGCAGCAGCACGAACACGAACATGCTGATGGAATCGAAATAGATCTCGCCGCTGCCCCGCAGCGCGTTGGCGACGCTGGCCGCAAAGATGCATGCGATCGCCAGCGCGACCGGCACGTCGATGCCCGGGCGGCGCGCGCGCATGCCCGCCAGCGCCTCGCGATAGAACGGCCACGCTGCGTAACCCACCACCGGGATCGCCGACACCAGCCCCAACCAGCGAAACAGGTGCGCGGTGGTCGGATCCAGCGGATTGACCGCGCCCAGGTACAACACCAGCGCAAACATCATCGCCTGCATCGCGAAGATGCCCGCGACGGCCAGACGCTTCAGCGACGCATTCAGCGCGATGCCCGGCGCGGCACCGGAAGCGTCGTGCTGCAACGGCTGCGCGACGCAACCCGCGCGCGCGCACGCGGCCAGCAGCTGCGTCAGCGGCAGGCGTTCAGCGTCGAACACCACCCGCACGCGGCGCGCGGCGATACACAGCGCGATCGACGCAACACCCGGCAACGCATGCAGCACCTGCTCCAGTTGCAGCACGCGACGCGGCTGCGCCAATGCGGCAACGCGCAGCACGACTTCCACGCGCCCGTCACGGCGCGAACGCAACACCTGATCCAGCAACGCCGGCCGTGTCCACAGCTCGACCGGCGCGCTCATCGCGAAGACGCCGGTGGCGGCTGCGGGTGTGCCGGCACGCCCAGCACCGAATGCCCCGGTGCGGGCACTGCCTCATCGCGGTACTGCACGCTCGTGGCGATGATCCACACGCAGCCAGCCAGCGATGCGACAAAAATCAACAGACCCAGCCACGCCACCGGTACCCGGTACCACGCCACCCGCTCCGGCTGGCTAGCGTGCGTTTGCATGTTCCCGGTGCGACAGGCTGTAGACGTAGGCCGCGGTCACGCGGATGTCGTCCTCGCTGAGTCGCTTGTCCCAGTTCGGCATGTGGCCCTGGCGGCCATCGCGGATGGTCGTGTGGATGTCGGCGCGGGTGCCGCCGTGCAACCAGACGGTATCGGTGAGGTTGGGCGCGCCGACGCCCTGGTTGCCCTTGCCGTCGGCACCGTGGCAGGCCGCGCAGGTGCTCTTGAAGACGGGCGCCGCCGCCGCGGCCAGCTTCGCGTCGTGCGGCTGGCCGGAAATCTGCAGCACATACTCGGTGAGGTTGTTGTCGGTAGCTTCGCCCAGCGCGTTCCACGCCGGCATCACGCCCGCGCGGCCGGCGCGGATGGACGTGGTGATGTCCTTGCCGGTGCCGCCATACAGCCAGTCGTTGTCGGTGAGGTCGGGCGCGCCCAACGCCATGTTGCCCTTGCCGGCGCGGCCATGGCAGGCCGCGCAGTTGTCCTCGAACGATACCTTGCCCATCTGCAGCGCCTGCCGGTCGTTGGACAGTTGCTCCACGCTGTAGAGCCGCAGGCGCTCCAGCACCGGGCGCAGCTTCGCGTCGTTCGCGGCCACCGCGTCAGCCAACTGGCCGTGCGCCGTCCAGCCGAGCTTGCCCTGGCGCGCGCCGAAGCCCGGGTACAGCCACAGGTAGATGAACGCGGCGATGAACATCGAGCCCGACAGCACGATCCACCAGCGCGGCAGCCGGTTGAGGCCTTCGCGGATCGCACCATGCGCCCACACGTGTCCCGTGGTGCCGTCGGCCTTCACCGGCACCTTGGCCCACGGCGCCCACAGGAACAACGCGAAGGTGATGCCCATGTTCAGCACCACCAGCGCCATCACCCAGACCGACCAGAACGTGGTCATGCGCGATCTTCCGGGCGGGTGGCGGGGATGCGGTGGTCGGGCGGCGAAGTGCCGTCCTCGTCTTCCATCGGCAGGCGCGACAGGCGTCCGAACGCATGCTTGTGCCGCGGCAGCCAGGCCCACACCCAGATGCCGATGAAGGTCAGCAGCATCAGCACGATGAACACGCCCGCGACGTGGCCCCAGAGCGGATTCATGGCGCGCCTCCGCCGGTGGCGGACACCGCGGACGCGTTCGGCGCCTGCGGCTCGTTCCTGATCCCGAGGCCCTGCAGGTACGCAACCAGCGCGTCCATTTTCGTCTTGCCTTCCACCGCGGCGGGCGCCGCCGCGATCTCGGCGTCGGAATACGGATCACCGAGGAACTTCAGCACGCGCATGCGCGCCTGGATGTCTTTGGCATCGAGCTTCGCGTCGGCCAGCCACGGATACGACGGCATGTTGGATTGCGGCACCACGCTGCGCGGATCCAGCAGGTGCAGGCGCTGCCAGTCGTCGGAATACTTGCCGCCCACGCGCGCAAGATCCGGCCCGGTGCGCTTGGAACCCCACTGGAACGGCCGGTCGTACACCGACTCCTCGGCGGTCGAGTAGTGGCCATAGCGCTGGGTTTCGAAGCGCAGCGCGCGGATCATCTGCGAGTGGCACAGGTAGCAACCTTCGCTGACGTACACGTCCTTGCCCGCGAGCCGCAGCGGATCGTACGGCTTGACGTTGGCCGCCGGCTTCACCTGGTGCGCGGCCATGAACAGCGGCGTGATTTCGGCCAGGCCGCCCAGCGACACCATGATCGCGGTGAGGATGCCGAGCGTCCACGCGTGCTTTTCGATGAATTCAAAATGCCGATAGGCCATAGGTCGAGCTCTACGTGAAACCAGAACCGGGGTCAGGGTGCACTTTCACAAAGGCATCCAGACTGTCATTGAACCGGTCCGAAAGTGCACTCTGACCCCCGCTTTTCGCATCAGGGCACCGCCGGTATCGGCGCCGGGGTCTGCGCGGGCTCCGGTTCCGGAATCGGCACGGGAATCGGATTGATGATGTGCTTGCGCGCATCACTGGCCGTGTGCCACAGATTCCACGCCATCACCCACATGCCCAGCCAGATCAGCACGCCGCCCAACCAGCGGAAGAAGTAATCCGGCCGGATCGCGACCAGGCTGTCGAGGAACGAATAGGTGAGCGAACCGTCGGGCTGCGTGGCGCGCCACATCATGCCTTCGGTGACGCCCGCGGCCCACATCGCCACCACGTACAGCAGCGTGCCGCTGACGTGCAACCAGAAGTGCAGTTCCATCGCCTTGTGCGAGTGCATCGCCGGACGCCCCAGCGCGCGCGGCGCCATCGCGTACAGCGAGCCGATGGTGATCATCGCGACCCAGCCAAGCGAGCCCGAGTGCACGTGCGCGATCGTCCAATCCGTGTAGTGCGAAAGCGAATTGACGGACTTGATCGCCATCATCGAGCCCTCGAACGTCGACGCCGCGTAGAACACCAGCGCGATCACCATGAACTTGGCGGCGGGGTCCTTCACCACGCGATGCCACGCGCCATTGAAGGTGAACAGGCCATTCGCGGCCGAGCCCCAGCTGGGCATCAGCAGCACCAGCGAAAACGCCATGCCGACCGACTGCACCCAGTCCGGCAGCGCCGTGTACATCAAGTGGTGCGAGCCCGCCCACATGTACACCGAGATCAGCGCCCAGAAGTTCACGATCGAAAAGCGGTAACTCCACAGCGGCTGCTGGGCTTGGCGCGGCACGAAGTAGTACATCATCCCGAGGAAACCCGCGGTCAGGAAGAACGCCACCGCGTTGTGGCCGTACCACCACTGCACCATCGCATCGACCACGCCCGAATAAATTGGGTACGACTTGGTAAGCGACACCGGAACCGCAAGGTTGTTGACGATGTGCAGCAGGCCGACCGCAATGATGAAGGCGCCGTAGTACCAGTTGGCCACGTAGATGTGGCGGATGCGCCGGCGCGCGAGGCTGCCGAAGAACACTACCCCGAACGCCACCCACACGACCGCGATGAGGATGTCGATGAGCCACTCGGGTTCGGCGTATTCCTTGGACTGGGTGATGCCGAACGGCATCGTCAACATCGCCAGCACGCAGGCGAGCTGCCAACCCCAGAAGGTGAATTCGGCGAGCTTGCCGAACGCAAGCCGTGCATGGCCGGTGCGCTGCACCACGTAGTAGCAGGTGCCCATCAGCGCCGAACCGCCGAACGCGAAGATCACGCCGAAGGTGTGCGCGGGGCGAATGTGGCTGAAGGTCATCCACGAGATGCCGAGGTTCAGCCCCGGCCAGGTCAATTCCGCCGCCGCATACATGCCGACCAGCATGCCGACGATGCCCCACACGGCCGACGCCAGCAGGAACAGGCGCACCACGTGGTCGTTGTAGCACTCGGTCGTCGCGCAGGTCATGCTTCCACCCCGGGTACACGAAACGCCGCGGTGGCGGACACCCGGAAGCAAAGCCTCCGGCCTCGTGTGTCCGCGCCTGCGGCGCTACTGGTTGTGTGCGCATTATCCCGGGAAACCGGGTCCCGCGTTTGACGGCGGTCAAGAATCCGGAGGTTGGCCCTGTCGGCCCCTGCCAGCCCGGATCGACGGGCCCGCGCCGGGCCTCAGAAACCGCCGCGGGAGCCGATCACGCCACCCACGATCGCGGCCAGCGCCAGCACCAGCAGCACGGCGTGGATCGCGAGGAACTTGCGCGGGTTCTGGATCACGCCGAGCTTCTTCGGCAGTCGCAGCGGCTCGGCAACGAACAGCATGATCGCAAACAACACCCACACCAGCAGCATCAGGCCGATCCACCACGTGTGCGTGACCTCGCCCGGCAGCAGCGTGTACATCCAGAACCCGGTGATGCCCGCCAGCAGCACCGCGATGCGCGCCTGGTTGGCAAAGCGGCCCTCGAATTCCTTGATGCGCTGGATGCGGGCGTCGGCGGGCAAGCGGTTGAACAGCGGCAGCAATGAAGTCGTCACGGTGAATACGCCACCAATCCACCACACCACACTCAGCACGTGGATTGCCAGCAGGATGTTGAACGTCGTCATGCGTGAACCCCCTCGACCCAAGGCCCGGTTGTCTGGTCAGTCTAGGCCGAAGCGCGACGAATCCACTGACCCGCGTCAAGCGGGCCGGGATCTGCCCGGCTAGTCGAGGTCGTCCTCGAAGCGCAGGTGCTTCATGCTGCGGCCGTTGCGGCGCACGAGTTTCAGCGCCTCGATGCCGATGCGGATATGGTCTTCGACAAACTCCGCCTTGACCGCGGCGTCGCTGGCGGCGGTCTTGACGCCTTCGGGGATCATGGGCTGGTCGGAGACCAGCAGCAACGCACCCGACGGAATGCGGTTGGCGAAGCCGGCCGCGAAGATCGTCGCGGTTTCCATGTCGATCGCCATGCAGCGCAGGGTGCGCAGGTAGGCCTTGAAGCCTTCGTCGAATTCCCACACGCGGCGGTTGGTGGTAAACACCGTGCCGGTCCAGTAGTCGTGGCCGAGGTCGCGGATCATCGTGGACATGCCGCGCTGCAGCTGGAACGCGGGCAGCGCCGGCACCTTGGGCGGCAGGTAGTCGTCGCTGGTGCCTTCGCCGCGGATCGCCGCGATGGGCAGGATCAAATCACCCAGCTGGTTCTTCTTCTTGAGACCGCCGCACTTGCCCAGAAACAAGGCGGCCTTGGGCGTGATCGCCGACAACAGGTCCATCACGGTGGCGGCGTTCGGGCTGCCCATACCGAAGTCGATCATGGTCAGGCCGTTGGCCGTCGCGCACGGCATCGGGCGCTCGCGATCGGCGATGGCGGCCCCCGTCATTTCGCAGAACCGCTCGAGATACCCGATGAAGTTGGTCAGCAGCACGTAGTCGCCGAACGCTTCCAGCGGCTGGCCGGTGTAACGCGGCAACCAGTCGCGCACGATGTCGAGCTTGTCTTTCATGGGCGTCGAGTTTGCCATGCCCGGACCTGTCCGGCGTG
>JAICHS010000069.1 GCA_025924775.1 Rhodanobacteraceae bacterium | reverse complement strand
GACCGTCTAAGGAAGTGCAGTCTGACGCTTTGCCGCCACCACGCACCGACGTCACCGCAGTACAAACCACTCACCAGCACAGCCCAGACGCTCAAGGCAACGCGATTATGTTGCCCCTGTTGACGAGGAGTCTCCTAAGGAGTAGTTAGGTGCGTTGAGAGGTAAGACGAAGCAAGTCCCGCTCTGACACACCGAAGTTACCTAGTACATACTCAACATCCACTCGATCGGCGGCATCTGGACCGTTACCGCGAACGTCTTGCGGCCCCGAGCTTAGCTCGATGAGCGCCTTGCTTGCGGGATCGTAGACGATGCTTGCCGACCAACCTAGATGAGTAACGCTTGTACCTTTAGCAATGCGTACGGCTGTGCGTAAGTCGAAGATGCGAGTGACACCGTGATCGTTGTATTTGCACGGAACCATCTTTTGGGCACCTAACGCTTGAAGTAAGCGGCGGCGGGACGCCGTCCGCTTGACTGAATAGTTATGTGGCAACCACCGCAACGGCCGGCGCTACCCCAACGACGGAAGCAAACTGTGCCCGCAGCTCTTGCACGGAGTATGCGCGCTTTGCTGTTACTTGGAACAGCGGCAGGCCGATTGCCTCGCAGACCTTGGTAAGCAACTCGTCTCGTGCTTGCGCACGCTTGGATGAGTGCGAGCTATCGTTGAGCTCCACCGCGAAGACGACCGACAGATCGGAAGCGCGGCACACCACAAAATCGAAGTGCTTTGCAGCAACACGATTGAGCGCGCCTTGACGCGCTGCGTTACCCAAACCTGGCTTGACCGAGGCGAGGTCGGCCACGCGAACCTTGCCAAAAACACGATGCTCTGGGCCTACAGCCTGATCCAGGACGCCAAGGAACGAACGCTCAGCGGGTGAGAACAGAGCTTTGGCGGGAACGTACGGAAAGCCAACCTTGGAGCCGGTGCCAGCTTTTTTGCCTGCGGCTGCGAGGAGCAACGCTGCCACCACAACGACAATGACAAGAATAAAAACCCACGACATACGACAGTCTCCCCTGTTGCCACATAACAGCATCTCGGCCCCTGGCTGGGGCGTTTCACTGAGTATCGTGCGCGCAGAAATGCATCGCAATCGTAAATTTCATGCACACCGACAACCACTTGACTGCTTTGCGCTTCGTTTGAACGCGCGCAAGCTACAGGCGCTACAGGTCACAGTGGGGCAATATTGATTTCGCGGGTCGAAGTGCCCGTGTAACAGATCGCAACAGGCAGGCGCCGCGCCGCTGGCCATGGTGTTGGATAGATTCGCAGACCGCACTTGGCTTGGTTCGCCCGCAAGTGGCGCGACATCGGGTACGGGTTGCGCATAAACGCCCACAACGTCACACGACGTGGCTGAAGCCATCCTCCCGACCCCCGCTGGGCAGTTGAGCCAAGTGGCCGGGACCAGACATTGCGTCAGCCGTAGGGGGAAGGTGGGCGCCACGCACCGCCTCGGCATGCGGCGCGGCTTGCCTGCATCGACGCCTAACGGTCTCCTTGGCGAAGCGCAACCGATTCCGGGTTCGCCGCGCGATAGAGCCGCGCAGCGCCCCGGAATGACAACGGGAAATGGCGCGGGCCGAAGCCGGCAACGAGCTGTGGGAGCGTGCGACTCACAACTCCCGCAACGCCACCGCCACCGGCGGTATTGACGTGCGCGTCACAGCTCCCGCAGCGCCGCCGTCACCGGCAGCCTTGCCGCGCGCACGGCCGGGAACAGGCCGCCGATGAAACCGATCGCCAACGCCCACTTCAGGCCGTTCCACACCAGCTGCGGGGTCACGCGGAACTGGAACACCATTTGCGTGAAGCTGAAGCCGCCGCCCGCGGTCGTCGACGCCGTGAAGTGGCCAAACAACGCCCACGCGACGAACGCGCCGAGCACGCCGCCGGACAGCGCCAGCAACATGGTTTCCAGCAGCACCGACACCACGACCGGCGTGCCGCGAAACCCCACCGCACGCAAGGTCGCGATTTCGCGCGACCGCGTCGCCACCGCCGCATACATGGAATTGAGCGCGCCGAACACTGCACCGATGCCCATGATGGTCGCGATCACGGTGCCCAGGACGTGGATGAGCTTGTTGATGCCGCCGGACTGGTCCGCGAAATACTTGTGCGTGGTCTCGGCATCGACCTTCAACTGGGGATCGGCGGCAAGGGCCGCCTTGAACTGGTTGAGGGCCGCCGGCGACGTGAGCTTCACGGTCACGGACGATGAACTGGCGCCGCGATGGTAGATCGGCGCGATCGTGTCCCGGTCGGCCCAGATTTCCGAATTGAAGGCATCGCCGGAATCGAATACGCCGACGACCTTCCAACGCTGGTTGGCCAGCTGCACGGTGGAGCCGACCGTCATGCCGGCGAACTGCGCCGCCACGCCCTTGCCCACATCCAGTTCCAGCGTGCCCGGCGTGAACTCGCGCCCGGCGACCATCTTCATCTCGGGGCGCACCGCCCAGGCCGCGGAACCCACGCCGCGCACCGACACGTTGGCGTCCTGCCCGCTCTTCTTTGGCAGCGACGCGGCCAGCAACAGCTCCGGCGAGGCCATGGGGTGGCCCTGGGCATCGCGCGCGACGCCTGCCGTCTGGCCGATCAGCACCACCTGGCTGTGCATCAACACCGAATTGGCTTCGGCCTTCGAACCCGCGCGCAGCACGATCGCGGTGGCGTCGTTGCCGGTGCCACGCAGGGTGGCGGAAAGCCCCTCGCCCATCGCCAGCAGCGCCACCAGCACGCCGACCACGCCGGCAATGCCGATCACGATCACCGACGACGCGCCCCAACGCGATGGCAGGGTCGCCAGGCCGACGCCCGTCACGCTGAGCGTGCGCCGTCCCGCCCGGGTCAACACCAGCCACAGGGCCAGTATCACCGCGGCGGCCACGGCGCCGTACCAAGGCAGGAACGACCAGATCGCCAGGCACACGATCAGGATCACGACCAGCAGCAACCCGCGCAGAAACTTTTTCATGCGTGCGTCCTCAACGTCCGGCAAGCGCGTCGACAATCTTCAATCGCATTCCCCGCAAGGCAGGCAACACGCCCACGATCACCCCGATCACGAGCATCAGCACGATCGCCTCGCCCCAGATGGAACCGGCCACGTTGGCCATCGGCAACGTGTTGCCCATCTTGGCCTTCAGCCCGCCGACCACCGCCATCGCCAGCAACATCCCGAGTACGCCGCCGATCACCACCAGGAACACCGCCTCGGCCAACACCAGCGACAGCACGCTGCGGTTGGAGAACCCGATGGTCTTCAAGACCGCGAGTTCGGGGATGCGCTCGCGCACCGCCTGGGCCATGGTGTTGCCGGTCAACAGGAGCAGCGTGAAGAACACCGCCGCCATGATGCCGCTGACGATCAGGCTGATGTTGGCGAACTGGCTGATGAAGGACGATGCAAATGCATTGGCGGTCTCGGTCTTGGTCTCATGGTCGGAATTGGCGCTGATGGCGTCGATCGCACGCGCGATGCGCTCGGCCTGGTCGGGGCTGGCAATTTGTTCCTGGTACCAACCTACGCTGCCCTTGCCGAACTGGCGCGCCTCGTCGAAATACTTCCAGCGGAACAGCATCTGGCTTTCGGCGTTCACGTCGCCGGCCTTGTTCGCGTGGAAGATGCCGACCAGCGTGAACGTCCAGGTGTTGCTGCCATCTTTCTTGGGCCAGATGGTCGCCTCAAGCGGAATCTTGTCGCCGATCTTCCAGCCGAACTTCTTGGCCAGTGCTGCGCCGACGACCGCGCCGTCCTGAGTGGTCTGGAACGCCTGCAACTGCTCCGGCGGCAACGTGACGTCGCGCGTCACCGCGAAAATGTTGGAGCCGACCGCCATGTTCGGGAAAAAATTCTTGGGATCCTGGTAGATGCCGCCAAACCAGTCGATGTGCGTGACCGCCTGCACCCCTGGCACCCGCTCGATTTGCGACTGCATGCTGAGCGGCAACTGGCTGCCCAGTCCAAGCTTGTTCATCGTGATCAACTGGCTGGCGCCGCTGACACGGTTGCCGGCGTCGGCAAACGCCGTGCGCACGGAATCGAGCATCCCGAACAACAGGAATGCCGCCAGCACCGACACCACGGTGAAGATCGTGCGCGTCTTGCGCCGCATCAGCGCCGCCCAGACCAGATGGAAATATTTCATGTGCGCGCCCTCACGACTCCATCGCTGTTCCCTTCTCCCTGCGGGAGAAGGTGGCCCGAAGGGCCGGATGAGGGTTCGGATCCGCGCAATCCCTGACATCACGCAAGAGCCGGACCCTCACCCCTACCCATCTCCCGGTGGGAGAGGGGTTCTTTCAAGCTGACACCGAGTGCTCCACCAGCGTGCCCTTGTCCAGATGCAAGGTATGCGAGGCGTACTCGGCGGCCTTGGGATCGTGCGTCACCATCACGATGGTCTTGCCGTGCTCGCGGTTGAGCCGCTGCAGCAGGGTCAACACTTCTTCCGCCGATTGGCGGTCCAGGTCGCCGGTTGGCTCGTCGCACACCAGCAAAGTCGGGTCGGACACGATGGCCCGGGCGATCGCGACGCGCTGCTGCTGGCCGCCCGACAGTTCGCTCGGCTTGTGCGAGGCGCGATCGGCCAGGCCCACCAGTTGCAGCGCGATCGCCGCGTTCTTCTTGCGCTTGGCACCCGACAGCTTGGTGAGCAGCAGCGGCAGCTCCACGTTTTTCTGCGCCGACAGCGCCGGCATCAGGTTGTAGAACTGAAACACGAAAGCGACGTTGCTGGCGCGCCAGCGTGCCAGCTGGCCCTCGCCCATCTTGTCGATGCGCTTGCCCCCCACCACGAGGCTGCCGTCGGTCGGCGAATCCAGCCCGCCGATCAAATTCAGCAGCGTGGTCTTGCCGGAACCCGACGGCCCCATCAGCGCGAAGAAGTCGCCGCGCGCGATGTCGAGGTCGATGTGGTGCAGCACCTCGAGTTTCTGTTTGCCGCGCGTGTAGGTCTTGGACAGGCCGCGTATCTGGACCAGCGGCTGCTTGTCACCTGCCGTCTGGTTGCCGTCTTGCATTTCCGCAACAGCTGCGTTCATCGTCGTTACCTCGCGAAGAATTTTGTTGCTCTGGTCATTGCGGTGTGCCCACCCGCACACCCATCGTCATCCGAAGCGCTCGCCCGCAGCGCTTCGTCATTCCGGGGCGCCCGAAAGGGCGAACCCGGAATCGGTTTCCAGGCCAACCACTACCGATTGACTCGCGCCGGTCATTGCCCACCGCTCGCCTTTACCTGCACTTTCTCGCCACCTTTCAAATCCTCGGCCGGCGTGGTCACCACTTCGGCCCCCGCATTCAAACCCTGCGTCACCTGCTTCAAATCCGAGAAGTCGGCGCCCGTGGTGACGGCCGTGCGCTCGGCGCGGCCACCCTTCACCACGAACACCACATCCTTGCCGTCACGCTGCACGATCGCCGATTTCGGCACCAGTACGCCCGGCAACGGTTTGCGGTTGGCATCCTTCTTTTCCAGGAACGACACACGCACGCCCATCTGCGGGATGACGCGCGGATCCTTCTGGTCCAGCGCGATGCGCACCTTCACCGTGGCCTTGCTTTTGTCGGCGCTAGGGATGATCGCGATCACGTGCGCGGGAATCTTCCAGTCGGGGTACGCGTCCAGCACCGCCTGCACCGGCATATCGGGCACGACGCGGCTGATGTAGGTCTCGTTGACGTCCACATCCACTTCCAGTGAATTCATGTCCACGACGGTGGCGATCCCGCCGCCACCCACCGTGTACGGCGACACGATCTGGCCGACCTCTGCATCCTTGACGGTCACCACGCCCGCAAACGGCGCCTGGATCACGGTGTAGCCGACGTTGACCTTGGCCAGCTTCACGTCGGCCGCCGCGGCGGCGGCCTGCTTGATCGCGGCATCCAGCAGCGCCTGGTCGGTCGCAACCTGGGTATCCGCCTGCTGCGCGGCCTGTTTGGATACATAACCACGCGCGACCACCGCGTTCATCCGCGCCGCATCGGCCTGGTCCTGCTTCAACGTGGCACGCGCCTTCACGATCTGCGCCCGCGCCGCCGCGTCCTGCGCCTGCGCGGCATCCAGTTGCGCTACGTACTGGGTATCGTCCAGACGCGCGAGCACTTGGCCAGCCTTGAGGTGCTCGCCCTCTTCGACCGAAACCGAGGTCAGCGTGCCAATGATCTGCGCCGAAATCGTGGCTTGCCGGCGCGCAACCACGTAGCCGGTCGCCTGCAGCACGGCCGCGTCGCTGCCGGATGCCGCCGCCACCGCGGTGCTGGTCGTGACGGTTGCCGCATGCCCGCGCAGCGCGAACGCTGCGACGCCACCAGCAAGGATCAGCAACACGATTACCGCCCCCACGATCCACGGCCAGCGCCGCGGCGACTCGTCGTCGTCGCGCGCCGCGCGGTCGATGCGCAGCTCGTGCAGCAAATCGCGTCCGGATGGATCGTCGCTCACCTGTCGTCCCCATGCGCGCCATCGTTGGCTCCGCAAGTCTGCCACAGCATGGCGTACCACCGTTGCCGCCTCCATGGTCAGCCATCAAGCGTCGCGCCTGACAGCTGTCATGCGTCGGCCGCCGGCCCCCTACAATCGCACCTTTGCCGGAGTCCGCAGCATGTCTTTCGCATTCGATCCACTCGCCATTCCGAGCCTGCCGATCCACGGCAGTGACCAGCGCTTTCCCGTCCACCGCATCTACGCCATTGGCCGCAACTACGCGGCGCACGCCAAGGAGATGGGTGCCCAGACGGTGAGCCGGGCCAACCCGGTGTTCTTCACCAAACCCGCCGACGCCCTGGTACCGGAGGGCGGCAACGTGCCCTACCCCACGGCGACGCACGATTTCCATCACGAGGTGGAAATGGTGGTCGCACTGGCGAAGGGCGGCCGCGACATCGACGCGGCACACGCCCTGGATTGCGTATTCGGTTACGGCGTCGGCCTGGACTTGACCCGCCGCGACCTGCAGGCGGCGATGAAGGCAAAAGGTTTGCCCTGGGACGTCGCCAAGGGCTTCGACCACTCGGCTCCGGTATCGGCGCTGCGCGCGGCCAGAGAAACCGGCCACCCCACGCATGCGCGGCTGTCGCTTGCGATCAATGGCGAGGTGCGCCAGGACACCGACATCGCGGACATGCTTTTCCCGGTGCCGGAAATCATCGCGGAGCTGTCGAAGCTGTTCGAACTCAAGCCCGGCGACCTGATCTTCACCGGCACGCCCGCAGGCGTGGGGCCGCTTGCGCGCGGCGACCGCTTCCGTGCCGAACTCAAGGGCATCGCCATGCTGGAGGGGCGCATCGTCTGAAGAACCCATCCCGCCTCCGGCCGCCCCATTGAAAGGAGGGGGCGGAAACCCCGCTTGCGCGCACTGCGCGGGCGTGCCTAAATTAAGCGCGCCGGCGGGGCAGGGGCGGCACGGCCCACTTCCACTTCAAGGAGTACGCAATGAGCTTCGCCCAGGACTTCAAAGCGTTCGTCATGCGTGGCAACGTGGTCGATCTGGCCGTCGCCGTGGTCATCGGCGGCGCGTTCGGCAAGATCGTCACCTCGCTGGTCAACGACATCATCATGCCGCCGATCGGCTGGATCACCGGCGGCATTGATTTCTCCAAGTTGAAATGGATCATCCAGGACTCGCCCGATCCCAAGAAAGTGGTTGCCATCAATTACGGCGTCTTCATCAACTCCATCATTACCTTCCTGATCATTGCGTTGGCCATTTTCGTCGTCATCAAGATGCTGGAGCGGGCCATGCCGAAGAAGGAAGCGGCGCCGGCCGCGGCCGCGCCCGACGTGGTGCTGCTGACCGAGATCCGCGATCTGTTGAAGCAGCGCTCGAACTGACCCGAACGCCGCGCACGCTTTCCCCCATCCGCCTGCGGCATCTTCCCCCGCGAGCAGGGGAAGAAAAACCATGAGTATCGAAATCATCCGGGGCGACATCACCACCCTGCGTATCGACGCCATCGTCAACGCGGCGAACGAAACGCTGTTGGGGGGTGGCGGGGTTGACGGCGCCATCCACCGCGCGGCGGGCCCGCAATTGCTGGCGGCCTGCCGCGACATTCCGGAAGTGCGTCCGGGCGTGCGCTGCCCGACCGGCGCCGCGCGCTTGACGCCGGGGTTCAAGCTGCCAGCGCGGTGGGTGATCCACACCGTCGGGCCGGTGTGGCGCGGCGGCGACCACGACGAGCCCGCACTGCTGGCAAGCTGCCATCGCAACGCGCTGTCCCTGGCACGGGCCCAAGGCATCGATGGCATCGCGTTTCCGGCGATCAGTTGCGGCGTGTACGGCTATCCGCGTGACGCGGCCGCAGGCGTGGCACTGGCCGTGCTGGCCGAAGAGCAACACCGCCTGCACACGCCCCACCGCATCGTACTGTGTGCGTTCGATGCCGGCATGGCAGAGGCATGGCAGCGCGCGGCTACGCGGTTGCACGTCGAAGTGGCAGACACGCTCTCGTAGGAGCGCGCCTACGCGCGATGGGGATTGCGCAAGGCTGTCGAGCCGCGTGTAAGCGCGTTCCCGCAAACTCCGGGACCGACCTGATCACACCGGAGTGGATGCCTACGATGGATACAACGGCGGCAACCCCGACGCGTCGCCGGCATCCGGCTTCAGCTTGGCCCGCCACGCAAGCCCTTTTGCGAATGCCCGCGCGATCGCGGCGCAGGCCGCGGCCCCGTCGCAACCCTGCCAGCGCGCACGCTGCAATGCGTCCAGCGCTTCGAGTTGCTCTGGAGCGGACAACGCCGCGCGCAGGCTGGTCGCATTGGAAACGTCCGGACGGATGGCGCGCGCCCACGCCAGCAATGCATGCTCGCAGGCTGCGGTGTCCCCGGCTTGTGCTGCTGCAAGCGCGCGCGCCTGCAGGGCCTTGGTGTCGGCGGCAGCGTGCGTCGCGGTCTCCGGCGCGACGCGGCCCGACTCGTGACCCGGATCATCAGCGTGGCGGGCAGGCGCTTTCCGCCGCACCCACCACCACACGGCGGCCACGACGATCGCCAGCAGCCACAGGGCGACACTCAGCAACGCCGCGTTGCGCCAGAACGTTTGCGGGTTGCCGCCATGCGCCAGCGCGGGGGCCCCCGCAATAGTGCTCGCCGCGGGCGCCGATGGCTGACCCGGCGACGCGCTCGAGGCCGGTGGCGGGGCCGCACTGGCAGGGGCCGGCACAGCACCGCTGACCTGCAAACTGCTGGCCGGCACACTGGCTTGCGCCGCGCGGTCGTGCGCCACATCCCACCAGTTCAAGGTGATGGCAGGCAACGCAAGCCGGCCGTCGCGCTGCGGCACGATCGCGAAGCTGCGCGTGCGCGTACCTTGCAACCACTGGCCGCTGTCGTCGGTGCTGTCCCGGATCTGGTCGGGATACACGCGTGCACCCGCGATCGCGGGCAACTCCGGTTCCGGCAGCGCATCGGCGGGCTGGCCGCTGGCGCTGATGCTGAGCGTCACGGTCACCGGCACGCCCGCCTTCGCCTTGCCGTCGGAGGGCAGCCCACTCAACGTCAACTGCACATCTTGCGCGGGCAGCCAAGGCTGGCCCGCGTTGGCCGGCGCCGCGCGGGCATCGATGTGGGCCGCGGGCGCGATCGCACCGACCTGCGCGCCAAGGCCCGGCACCTGCCCGTTCAACAACGCGTTGGGATTGTTGAGCCACGCGCCCGGATTGCCCGCGGTCAGTTGCTGTCCCTGGAACGTCGGCCCCTGGATCGTGATCGCGCCCGCGCGCTGCGGGATGAGCGCCCACGCGTACTCCCTCACACGGTAGGCGTAACCGTCGCGATCGACCATGTAGCTGTGGTCGCGATCCAGCTTGACCAGGCGCGCACCATCGGCGGTGGGTTCGCTGAGCGAACCATTCACGCCCGGCAGGTAGAACACGCGCACGGTGTACACCGTCTGCTGCCCGACGTAGGGCGAACTCGATAGCACGCTCGTTTGCATGAACACCGGGTCGCCCGTCTTGCCGCTGCCACCCGACGCCGCCGCGCCCACCTGCAGCGTCAGCGGCGACGTGCGCACGCCGCCCACGTCCAGCGATGGAATCGTCAGGGTGCCCGCATGCAAAGGCTTCAATGCAATGCCGAGTTGCTGCGTGCGGACGGTCCTGCCGTTGCCAATCTGCACGTTGCTGGAACTGGAGGTGCCGAGTACCTGGAAATCCTGCTGCAACGGTGCCAGGTCCGGCGTACCCAGCGGGCCATCGGACTGGATGTTGAGCGTCACGGTGTCGCCGAGGCTGACGTGGTTGCGGTCCAGAAAGGCATGCACGCTTGCCGCCTGCGCCAATGGCGCCAGCAACACCAGCAGCACGAGCCACCAGCAACGCATCATGGTTGGCCATCCTCTTGCGGGTTGCCGTTGCGCTG
>JAICHS010000068.1 GCA_025924775.1 Rhodanobacteraceae bacterium | reverse complement strand
TCCTGGCCTGACGGCACGGCGAGGATGGCCTCCACCGCGAGGGCTCCATAGGTTGTGTTTTCGATCGCGATGCCGCGTTCGTGGATGCGGCCCTCCAGCAGCGACCATTGGGCAAAGTCGCAGCGGAGCGTCATGCGCGTAACGTGGACGATGGGTTGCCTCGCGGCCTGTTGCAGGCACTGCGTGGCGGTACCGCCGTAGGCTCGGATGAGGCCGCCGATGCCGAGTTTGATGCCGCCGAACCAACGCGTGACCACGACGATCACGCGATCGAAACCTTGCCCGTCGATGGCGGCCAGGATGGGTTTGCCCGCGCTGCTGGATGGTTCGCCGTCGTCGTTGAAGCGATACGCCTGACCGATGCGGTAGGCCCAGCAATGATGGCCGCCGCCGTTGTCGCGCAGGCCGTCCACAAACGCGATGGCGGCTTCGGGCGTGCGGGCTGGCGCCGCCTGCGCAAGGAAGCGGCTTTTCTTGATTTCGACCGCGTGCGAGCAGGGCGCAGCCAAGGTGACGAGCGGGTCGGTCATGGGATGGAACGTAGATCAGTCACGCAGGGGCTGAAGATGGCAGCGCCATTTGATGGTCGCGGGGCAGGGTTCCAGGGCAAGGTGTCAGAGACAATTTCCCAGCGGAGAAGGCGCCAAGAACAGTACCCTTGTTCGAGTCGTTCGCGCTGACGTCGGTGCTCAGCCTCGCAACCAGCCCATGGCGGCGTCGCGCTCGTCGTAATCGAATTTGCGGACCTTGGCCAGCATCAACGGATCAAGCACGTGGTCGGCGAACGAGCCCATTGGGCTGTTGGTGACCAGGGCGATTTTGCTGATCTTGTCGTGCACGCTGGTGACGAACTTCAGATGTGCGAACAGGGCGCCCACGCTCTGCCAGCCGGGAAATTGGCGACTGTAAATCAAGATTCCGCGAAGCCGGTCATGATCCTTGAGATAGTTGCCGATCGTGTTGCCGACGGCTTCGAAATCGTCTTCGCTAAGCGCCTTGTCCGCTACCGGCTCCAGCACCAGGATGCCGGCATCGGAATCCAGTTTGATGTCGATGCGCGCGCGCTCGGTCTCGCAGACCCACGCCTTGGCAGTCTCGTAATCGGCGTTGTCGAAGTGCCGCAGTTCACCGGGCGAGAACAGCCGGAACAACTTGATGGCGTTTTCCATCCATTTGATGTCGGTGACGATCGCCATGCGTGCCCAGTGGCCGATCTTGCCCAGCCCCAGCCGCAGGTCTTGCCATACCGCGCCGGCCTCCATGCCTTTCCATTCGCCTTCGATGCAGCACAGCAAGTCGAGCTTGCGGTGAGTTGCCAACTTCTCGTTGACCAGCGGGACGAGCTGCGTCTCGTAATCCTCCGCGCGCAACTTGTCGGTGATCCTGATGCCGATCACGTGGTCCGGAAGCCCTTCGATGATGGTCAGCATGTGCTCCTCCTTGGTTGCGGCGCTGGGTGACGCGTACTGCTGGATGGTCAGTGTACGGAGCAAAAGCCTGGCGCACGAAATGATGGGTTGCTTCCCTTCGCCTCCCAATTGGCCCGGTCACTGCCGCACGCAGCGCTGGTAGCGGGCATCCACACGCATGGCAAACCACGCCGTGGTCAGAATGCCCGTGACTGGGCCCCGCGCATGATCTTGGCGCAGATCGAGCCATTGCGCTGGGCGTGCCCGCGGCCGTTGGCGGCGCGCCGAGCGCTTGGCCTCCAGCGGCCAAGCGCGGTTTGCGGGGTTCCGCTCTGATTCGGGATCGATCGTTGCTAAATGGATCGAATCGACCGCGCGTTTTTGCGCTTGCACGCGTACAGCGCGACCAAGCCGATGCCGAACAAGGGCAGCGAGTCGGGCTCCGGCACGGACACGAGACTCACGGTAAAGGAGCCGTAGCGGCCGGGGGGCGGGCCGCCGTCGGGGCCGGAATTCGGGTTGTCGACCAAGCCATTCGCATCGGCCAGTCCGGCCGCGTAAACGATGGGACCACCGCCCACGTCGCCATTGCTCCAGAATGCGCCGGTGTACCCTCCGGCCACGTTGAATGCTACGCCGAAGATGTCGAAGTAGCCGCCGGAAAACGGGTAGGTCAGCGTGGGAACACCGCTGATGAGCGTAAGGCAGACGGCGGGAGAGTCCCCCCCGGGGTAAAACAGATCGTCGTAGGACAAACCGCCTGTGGTAAACGCGACGCCTGGGTTGCCAAGCGTGTTGCTCACGTAGGACACCGGCGTGTACAGCCCGGTGATCGCACCGGAAACGCCTACGTTCGTGTCCGCAAATGTTCCGCCGAAGTCGGTAATCTCATAGCCGGGGGGCGTTGTAGAGTTTCCGCTCTGCGATCCAATCCGGAATGTTCCGGACGCGGTGACGCCGTCCCCGTTGAACGAAAACGTGTAATTCGCGGTTGCGAACGCGGCTGGGGAAAACGCCACCGCCGCCACGAGTCCAAGTAACGCAAAATGCTTCGTCTTCATCGCAGGACCTCCGCAGGTTGGATTGGCGCCGCGTAGTCCGACTTGCGTTTCGTCGGGTTGCGTTTGTCGGCTGGCCCGATTCGTGTTTGGTGAGTGCTCCGTGTCGCGGCCATCACCGCCGCGCGGCGATGCCCGGCAAGTCAAGCGCCATGACGTGCTTCGGCCTGTTGGGCATGTGCTCTGCAAGCATTTCCCGTACCATGATTTCAAGCTGCTGTTTCTGCGCGACTTGCATTAATACGTCTGAAGAAATTTTGCAAAAAATGTAAAGAAGCTCGACACGCCGGAGTAAACGGCGCCAATGACAGGGTCAGGTTCACTTCCCGGGTGTCAGGCGTTCAACCTGACCCATTTTTTGCCGTGTCGGTCGAGAGACATCGACCGATCAGTCATAATGGCCGACCCACTTCGTGGCCCACGAGCTTTCCCACGCATGATTCCCCCAGCCGGCCTGCAAGCGCTGATTGACGACGGTGTGATCGACGAGGTCCTGCGCCCGCTGAAAAGCGGCAAGGAGGCGTCGGTGTATGTCGTGCGCGTGGGCAACGACGTGCGTTGTGCCAAGGTTTACAAAGACATGGCCCAGCGAAGCTTTCAGCAGCGCGCCCAGTACCAGGAAGGCCGCAAGGTGCGTGGCAGCCGCCAAGCACGTGCGATGGGCAAGGCCAGCAAGTTCGGACGCAAGGAAGCCGAGGCCGCCTGGAAAAATGCCGAGGTGGATGCGCTGTATCAGTTGGTGGGCGCCGGCGTGCGGGTGCCGCAGCCGTACGGCTATTTCAGTGGCGTGCTGGTGATGGAACTGGTCACGGATGCCGACGGATCCCCGGCATCGCAGCTGGGCAAGGTGGAGCTGTCGGCGCAGACGGCGCGCGAATACCACCGCTTCCTGATCCGCCAGATCGCGCGCATGTTATGCGAAGGGCTGATCCACGGCGACCTGTCGGAATACAACGTGCTAGTGGCGCCCGACGGGCCGGTCATCATCGATCTACCGCAGGTAGTCAGCGCCGCGGGCAACAATGCCGCGCGCACCATGTTGCGGCGCGACGTCAGCAACATCACGATCAGCCTGTCGCGCTTCGCGCCGGAATTGCTCGATACCCATTACGGCGAGGAAATGTGGGCGCTGTTCGAGCAAGGCAAACTGCGACCGGACAGTGAACTGACTGGCCACTTTGTGTTCGACCAGGGCGAGGTGGATGTCGACAGCGTGATGCAATCGATCATCGACGCGCGCCAGGAAGCCATCATTCGTCAGCAGGGACGCGAGCTTGCGCAGGCGGAGGGTTGAGCACGCGCAGGGCGTGAGGGGTGAAGCGCATCCCGCCGTTGGGCGAACGGCTGGGTGGCGGGATACGCCGCTACGCGGCTGCTCCCGCCCTACGGAATATGGATAGCGTCATGCGACGACATTCGCTCGATCGCCCCCACGCGCAAGGCGGGAGGAGTGGAGCGCATCCCGCCGTGTTGCGGAGGCAAACGGCGGGGTCCGCCCGCATCAGTCCGGAAACATGTGCGTGGCGTGCGTGATCGCGCCACCGGCGCGGATGGCCGCGGCGACCACGGCGGTTTCGGCCAGTTGTGCGTCATTGGCACCGGCGTCGCGCGCGGCCTTGGTGTGCAGCGCGATGCAATAGGGGCATTGCGTGGTCAGCGCCACGCCCAGCGCGATCAGTTGCTTCATTTGCACGCTAATCGCGCCTTCCGCGAAGGCAGCCTTGTCGAAGGCCCAGAACGCCTGCATGCCGTCCTTGGCGTTGGCGTCGAGCTGCTTCAGGCGGTGCAGATTTTTCATGTCGAACATGGCGCTTCTCCTCGTGAAGGGGACGAAGGCGGATGTCTTCGCCAGCCGACAAGGACGATAGCAGCATCCGGATTCGCGGTCGCGCGGCGTCGGTCGCTGGTGCACGGCACGTCTGCACTTTGCCGCGCGTCGCCACGTGGGATGCGGCCACGCGCGCGCGGCGCGACAGGTTCCGCTATTTCGCGAACAGTTTGGAGCGGTCCGCGAAGGCCTTGAATTCCAGCGCGTTGCCGGAGGGGTCCAGCAGGAACATCGTGGCCTGTTCGCCGGGCTGGCCCTTGAAGCGTACGTGCGGTTCGATCACGAAATGCGTGCCGGCGTCGCGCAGCTTGCCGGCCAGCGCGTGCCATACGTCCATGTCGAGGATCACGCCAAAATGCCGCACCGGAACGTGGTCGCCGTCGACGTCGTGCGCGGCGGCTGCGCGCAATTCCTCCGGCGCCAGATGCGCGACGATCTGGTGGCCGAAGCAATCGAAATCCACCCACGCGTCGCTGGAACGGCCTTCGGGGCAGCCCAGCAGGCCGCCATAAAACGTACGTGCGTCTGCGAGCGATGCAACCGGAAAGGCAAGATGAAAGGGCGGCGGCGTGCGGTGCGAAGGGTGCGCGGCCAGCCAGGCGTCGATGCTGCCTTTGGGCAGCGGGAAATAGCCGTTGACGACGTCTGGATCGCCCGCCGTCACATCCGGCGTCAGGTGTACGTGCCAGCGGCCGACCCGCGCGACCTTGAGGCAGTCGTCGACGTCGTACAGGTTGTCCTTGTGGATCGTTTCGCTGCCTTGCAGCAGCGTTTGCTTGGCCTGGGTTTTCGCGCTGGCGTCGTCGCGTGCGCCGAAAAAACCGTTGGCGTGGCGTTCGCCGAATTCGCCGGGGCCGTAGCCGCCAAGGTTCACGCAATACAGGTGCAGGCCGTTGTCCGGCGGGCCGTCGCGCAACGCCACCCGGTAGCCCGCGACGGTGTCGAGCAGGCACCACGCGTCCACGTGCAACCCGCGCGGATCGCCGAACCAGCCGTCCAGCAATTGCGGGTACACGGCTTCCAGCGATTCACCGACCGCGAAGGCCACGTCGTGCAGCTCGGTGTTTGCGCCGGGGGCGGTACCGCCCAGCGCGCAGGCGATCAAGTGGATTGGCATGTCAGCGTCGTGGCGGGCCCAGCCTGACTGACGCGATGCGCCAGCCGTTGGCGTTGCGGTTCACTTCCAGCGTGACCGCGCGGCGCATGAACACGCCGCCGTGCGCGACCTCGTTGCTGGTGATGTAGTCGACGTCGCCGACCGCGCGGCACGCGTCGGGCTGGCCGCAATCGACCTTGTGCACCTCGATCCGCTGCGGCCACGGGCTGGAGCCCTGGCGGCCGAGGGCGAGGTCGGGATGCGCGCGCCATTGCGCCAGCAGATCGGGCGTCAGCACCTCGCCATACACCCGTGGCAGTTCGTCGCGCACCGCGGCGGGGGGCGCCAGTACCGAAATCTCCTGCATCTGCTGCCCGAAGGCTTCCACCACGGATCGCACCGCCTGATGGGTGTCGGTGGGCGTCGTGCCGGCGGATGCACTGGCCGCCGCCGCAGGCGATTCCGGTGGCGGCGCGTTGTGGCTGGAGCAGCCAGCCAACAGCGTCGCCGCCGCAAGGCAACCAATCAGGCGTGTGCATGGGGTCATGCGTGAATTGTAGGGCGAGCGCAAGCCCGCCGTTTCATGTTTGCAAGATAGCCGGGCGGGATTCGACGCGCCATTCAGTTCCTGCGGCGTCACGCCGCCTTCGCCGCGTCCTTAAGCGTCTGCATGTCGATGACGAAGCGGTATTTCACATCGCCCTTCAGCATGCGTTCGTAGGCGGCGTTGATGTCCTGCATCGCGATGGTTTCAATGTCGGACACGATGCCGTGCGCGGCGCAGAAATCCAGCATTTCCTGGGTTTCACGGATGCCGCCGATCAGCGAACCCGCCAGCGCGCGGCGCTTGCCGTAAAGGTTGGGCACCCGCAGCGGTGGATGCGGCGTGCTGGCGGGCGGCGCGCCGACCAGGCACATCGTGCTGTCGCGCTTCAGCAGCACGAGATAGGCGTTGAGGTCGTGCGGGGCCGAAACCGTGTCCAGGATGAAGTCGAAGCTGCCCGCGTGCTGCGCCATCTGCGCGGGGTCGCTGGACACCACGACCTCGTCCGCGCCCAGGCGCTTGCCGTCGTCGGCCTTGCGCGGCGAGTGCGTGAACAGCACGGTGTGCGCGCCCATCGCGTGCGCCAGCTTGATGCCCATGTGGCCAAGGCCGCCCAGGCCCACGATACCGACCTTTTTGCCGGGGCCGGCGCCCCAGTGCCGCAGCGGCGAATACGTGGTGATGCCGGCGCATACCAGTGGCGCCACCGCCGCCAGGTGGTCCTTGTGCGGCACGCGCAGCACGAAATCCTCGTTGACGACGATGGCGGTGGAGTAGCCGCCGAAGGTGCGGCTGCCGTCGGGCAGCGTGCCGTTGTAGGTGCCGACGAAGCCGTTCTCGCAGTAGTTTTCCTCGCCTGCGGCGCAGGCCTCGCAGTGCCCGCAACTGCCCACCATGCAGCCGACCGCCACGGTGTCGCCAACCTTGAATTTGCCGGCGCCGGAGCCGACGGCCGTGACCTTGCCGACGATTTCATGGCCGGGCACGCACGGATACACCGTGTTGCCCCATTCGTTGCGCGCCTGGTGCAGGTCGGAATGGCAGATACCGCAAAACAGGATGTCGATGGCAACGTCGTGCGCACCGGGCGCGCCGCGATTGACAGAGAAAGGTGCGAGCGGCTGGTTGGCGGCCTGGGTGGCGTAGGCGGGAATATGGGACATGGTTGTTTCCTTGAAATGGGTCAGCAATGTTTCCAGCCATTCCGGGGCGCCCGCGCGGCTTGCGGGCGGAACCCGGAATCGGTCTTGTGTTGGCCGGGTTTGCGAAACCGATTCCGGGTTCGCCTGCGATGAAGCCGCAGGCGCCCCGAAATGACGACAACCTTTTAAACGTGTGCGTGAGCCATGCTGGGATACGGCGCCAATCGGGGAAGAAAAGCGGCGTTGCACGCACCCTCCCCGGAGGGAGACAAGCAGCATCGTCGTTCCTCGGTCATTGACCTGAGGAGCCGACAACGCAGCATCAACCTGCGGCTTTGTCGCGCACCGGCAACACCCAGCCGGGGCGTGCGAAGTGGCAGGTGTAGCCGTCGGGGAGGCGCTCCAGGTAATCCTGGTGCTCCGGTTCGGCTTCCCAGAAATCCCCGACCGGCAGCACGGCGGTGACGACCTTGCCCGGCCACAGGCCCGAGGCGTCGACGTCCGCGATGGTGTCCTCGGCGATGCGTTTCTGTTCGTCGCTGGTGTAGAAGATGACCGAGCGGTAGCTGGTGCCGATGTCGTTGCCCTGGCGGTTCAGGGTGGTCGGATCGTGGATCTGGAAGAAGAATTCCAGCAACCGGCGATAGCTCATGCGCGCCGGATCGAAGGTGATTTCGATGGATTCGGCGTGCGTGCCGTGGTTGCGGTAGGTGGCGTTGGCAACGTCGCCGCCGGAGTAGCCGACGCGCGTCGAAATCACGCCCGGCTGCTTGCGGATCAGGTCCTGCATGCCCCAGAAGCAGCCGCCGGCAAGCAGTGCGCGTTCGGTTCGGGTGGTCATTGGGGTGTGGCCTCGCTGTCAAACAGGTGACGATACTCGCCATAGCCGGCCTTCTCCAGATCGGCCAGGGGCACGAAGCGCAGCGAGGCGGAGTTGATGCAATAGCGCAGGCCGCCGCGCTCGCGCGGGCCATCGTCGAACACGTGGCCCAGATGGCTATCAGCGTGCGCGGAACGCACCTCGGTGCGGACCATGCCGTGGCTGCCGTCGGATTTTTCGACCACGTTCGTGGCGTCGACCGGTTTGGCAAAGCTGGGCCAGCCGCAGTGGCTCGGGAATTTGTCCAGCGACGTGAACAACGGCTCGCCCGAAACCACGTCCACGTACAGGCCGGGTTCGTGGTGGTCGTTGAACGCATTGTCAAAAGGCCGCTCGGTCGCGGCTTCCTGGGTCACGTGGTATTGCAGCGGCGTGAGTCGGGCGAGGGCTTCGGGAGTCTTGCGGTAGTCGGGCATGGCAGGTTTCCGCATGAATGGCGGCGGTAACAGTGGTGAATGATAGATGGTGGCGCGACGCGTTCGCGTCAAGGCGCGCGCGGCGCACCATCGGGGCCACGCGGGACGGTATCCTGCAACGCTTGGCGCATGTTCAAGGGAATCCGGATGCGGCGGCGAGAGCTATTGCAAGGCTTGGCGTTGGGCGGCGCGCTCATTGCGACCCGGCGCCTGCCTGCCGGGGCCCCGGTGCAGGGTGGCGCCGCCACGCGCTTGGCCATGCTGGAGCGGCGGCATGGCGGCAAGCTGGGCGTTGCGCTACTGGATACCGGCGACGGCAGTCGCGTGGGGCACCGCGCGGACGAGCGCTTCCTGATGTGCAGCACCTTCAAGTTGCTGCTGGCGGCGGCGGCGTTGCAGCGCGTGGATTCCGGCAAGGAGCGACTCGACCGCCGCATCGTGTTCGGCAAGGACGCGCTGCTCGACTACGCGCCGATCTCGAAGCAGCACGTCGGACCGCCCGGCATGACCGTTGCGGAATTGTGCGAGGCCGCGATCACGTTGAGCGACAACACCGCCGCCAACCTGCTGCTGGCAAACATTGGGGGACCGGCCGCGGTGACGAGCTGCGCACGCGGTTTGGGTGATCCGCTGACGCGCCTGGATCGCAACGAGCCCACGCTCAACCGGCCGCACGGAGACTGGGACACCACCACACCGGCGGCGATGCTGGGCGACATGCACGAGCTGTTGCTGGGCGACGCATTGTCGCTGGCGTCGCGCACGCGGCTGACGGACTGGCTGCGGCATTGCCAGACCGGCGCCAACTCGTTGCGCGCCGGATTGCCCGGTGACTGGCGCGAAGGCGACAAGACGGGTTCCGGCGATACCGCCACGAACGATGTCGCCATCCTGTGGCCGCCACGCCGCAAGCCACTGCTGGTGACGGCGTATTACGACAACGCCGTGATGCCGGCCGAGGGTCGTCATGCAGTGTTGGCCGAGGTGGGACAGATCGTTGCGACCGTGGCGTGACGGTGAGTGCTGCGGGCACGCGGGTGTAGGCTTCCGGCCCATGCACTTGCGTCGTAGTCGCTCATCGTGACCGCTGCGCCGTTGTCGCCGCGCATGCTTGCGTTGTTGCAGCAGGCACGCGACGAGTTGGCGCGCGGGCTATTCGCCGCCGCCAACGCGACCTTGGCGGCGGCGCTGGAAGTCGCGCCTGATTGCGCCCCCGCGCTGGGCATGGCGGGAATGGCGGCGCAGATGCAGGGACGACATGAGCGCGCCGCCGAATATTTCCGCAAGGCCATCGAAACCGAACCGCGCGATGCGCGGTTGCAGACGGGGCTCGGCATTGCGTTGTTCGAAACGGGCGATGTGGCTGGCGCGATCACGGCGTTGCGGCGCGCTTGCGAACTGGCGCCGAACGTGGCGGGTGGCTGGTTCAACCTCGGCCGGGCGCTCAAACTGCGGGTGCGCACCGGGGAGGCGATCGCGGCGCTGCAGCGCGCCTTGCAACTCGACCCGTCGCATGTTTCGGCGCGGCTCACCCTCGCCGATGCCGAGGCCAGCATCGGCCAGGTCGGTGCCGCCGCCGCCGAATTGAGGCGCTTGTTGCAGACGCACCCGGGAAACGCCCACGCATGGTTCGCGCTGGCCAATCTCAAGGTGGTGCCACTCACCGGGCAGGACCTGGCGCTGCTGCGACGCAACTTCGAACGCGCCGACGTGCCCACAGAGGATCGCGTGCTGTTCGGATTCGCCTTGGCCCGCGCGCTGGAAGACCATGCTGACTATGCGGCATCGTTCGAGGTGCTGCAATGCGCCAACCGCCTGCAGCGCGGTCGCGTGCGCTGGAATGCGGTGGAACATCGCGCGCGTATCGATGCCGTTGAGCGCGCGTTCGCCGCGCCGCCTGCGACGCCGCTCGATCCGCAATCAGGAAGCGAGGTCATCCTGATCGCCAGCATCCCGCGTTCGGGCTCCACGCTGGTGGAGCAGATCATCGCCTCGCATCCCGAGATGGAAGGCGCCAACGAGATCACCGACCTGCCGACCATCCTGGATGAGGAATCACGACGACGTGGCCGGCCGTTCCCGGACTGGGTGCGGGACGCGGTGCCTGCCGACTGGCAGCGGCTGGGCAGGGAATACCTCGCGCGCACGGCGTGCTGGCGGGAACGCAAGCCGCGTTTCACCGACAAG
>JAICHS010000067.1 GCA_025924775.1 Rhodanobacteraceae bacterium | reverse complement strand
GGCTTCAGGATGTTCAGCGCCAGGCACATCGTGGTGCCGCCGGAACTGGGTGGCGGCGCGGAAATGATGGTGTAGCCGTGGTACTCGCACTGCAGGGGCTGCAGCCACTCCGCGTTGTAGGTGGCGAAGTCTTTCATGCTGAGGATGCCGCCGTGCGCATTGCTGCCCTTCACGATGGCCTCGGCAATGGAGCCCTTGTAGAACGCGTCGGTGCCGCCCTTGGCGATCTTTTCGAGGGTGTTGGCGAGGTTCGTCTGCACCAGCCGGTCGCCGGCCTTCCACGGCTTGCCGCCATGGCCGAACACCGCCGCCGATTCCGGGTATTTGTTGAGCGCTTCGAGATCGTTGTTGATGATCTTGGCGTCGCCTTCTTCCAGCACGAAACCATCGCGGGCCAGCTTGATCGCCGGCTGGATGACCTGCGCGACGCTCAGCGTGCCGTACTTCTTGAGCGCGGTATCGAGACCCATCACCGTGCCCGGCACGCCAACGCCAAGGTAGGTGTCGGTGCTGCGGCCTTCCACCACGTTGCCTTGCGCGTCGAGGAACATGTTCGGCGTCGCCTTGAGCGGCGCCTTCTCGCGGAAATTCAGGAACAGGTTCTTGCCATCGGCGAGGTGGATGGTCATGAAACCGCCACCGCCGATGTTGCCGCAACACGGTTGCGTCACCGCTAGCGCGTAGCCCACCGCGACCGCGGCGTCGATCGCGTTGCCGCCTTGCTTCAGGATCTGCACCCCCGCGTCGGTGGCGAAATGCTGGTCCGAAACGACCATTGCATGCTTGGCCGTCACCGGCTTGGCCTTCGCCAGCATGGCCTGGGTGGCGGCAGGGGCGTGCGAAAAATCGGGGGCGGCGGGGCGGTTGTCGCGCGCCAGCACCGCCGTACTGCAGGCAGCGATCGCGATGAACAGTGCGGTACGGGGCCACCCCGCGCCACGCTGCGCGGACGCACGCAGGGATTGATCAATGGAATTCCGCGCCTGGAACATCGCCTTCACCCTCTGAGTTGTGGAACCGGGTTGTCGCGCACCGCGCCGTCGCTCTGGAACGGGTGAGGTGGGTCATCGAATCGTCAACCGCCCCAGAATCCCGCCGCGGGCGGAGCCAGCAAGCCGTCCTGCAATCGCACGCCGCCAGCGTAGTCCCCGGACAGCCACAGCGGTCCGTCAAGGTCGATGAACTCCGCTTCGCGCGCAACTTCCAGCGCGGGCGCGATGCCCAGCGACGACGCCACCATGCAGCCGACCATGATACGGAAACCCTGCGTGCGCGCGGCACGCAACAGGCGCCACGCCTCAGTGAGGCCACCGGTCTTGTCCAGCTTGATGTTGATGGCCTGGTAGCGGCCCAGCAGCTGCGGCAGGTCGGCGGTGGTGTGGCAAGCCTCATCGGCGCACACCGGAATGCGGCTGGCGAAGCCGAGCAGGGGTTCGTCCGCGTCGGCGGGCAGGGGTTGTTCGATCAATCCGACGCCCGCGCGTTCCAGCGCGGGCAGTGTGTCGCGCAGGATGTCGAGCGTCCAGCTTTCGTTCGGATCGACGATCAGGCGCGCCGAGGGCGCAGCGCGGCGCACGGCTTCGATGCGCGCGCCCGGATCGTCGGCATCCAGCTTGACCTTGATGAGCCTCGCGGCGGCGATGCGCAGCGCCGCCTGGTGCATGGCTTCCGGCGTGTCGATGCTGAGGGTGAGCGCGGTCTCGACAGGCGTGTGCGGCGGCCGTGCCAGCTGCGTCCACACCGGTACGCCGGACAGGTTGGCTTCCAGGTCCCACAGTGCCGAGTCCAGCGCATTGCGGGCGGCACCGGCGTGCAGGCGCGCCTGCAATTCGTCGCGGCCCATGCCCGCGCACACCGGCTCGCGCAGCGCCTCGATTTCGTCCAGCACCGAGGCCACGGATTCACCGTAGCGCGGGTAGGGGACGGATTCGCCGCGCCCACGCGCATCGCCTTGCGCCAGTTCCACCGTGACGACGTCCGCGGCCAGCTTGACGCCGCGCGAGATGCGAAACGGCGAATGCAGCGGCAGGCTGCGGTGCGTGACGGTCAGTTCGCGCAACATGCCAGCAGGTTGTCCACGATGCCTTCCACGCCCATGGTCACCGGGTCCTGGCAGGGCAGGCCCAACTCGCCGCTCAGCGTTCGGCACAGCGACAGCGCCGCGTGCGACTCGAGCCGGGAAGTATTCATGGCGATGCCCACGGCCTTGACGTTGGGGTTGGTCAGGCGCGCGGCGGCGAGGTTGGCTTCAAGGCACGCCTTGAGGTCGGGGATCGGATAGTCCGGCAGGCCGCGCATGTGCGGGCGCCCGGCTTCGTGGCACAGCACCAGGGCATCGGCCTGCGCGCCATGCAGCAGGCCCAGCGACACGCCCGCATACGAGGGGTGGAACAGCGAGCCCTGGCCTTCGATGAGGTCCCAGCCACCGTCGTTGCGGTCGGGCGAAAGCCACTCGGCCGCGCCGGAAATGAAATCCGCGATCACGGAATCCAGCGGCACGCCGCCGCCCGCGACGAAGATGCCGGTCTGGCCGGTGGCGCGGAAGTCCGCCGCCAGCCCACGCTGGCGCATGCTGCGCTCGAGCGCGAGCGTGGTGTACATCTTGCCCACCGAGCAGTCGGTGCCAACCGTGAGCAGCCGGTGGCCGGCGCGCTTGCGGCCGCTGGCGACGGGGATTTCGCGGTCAAAGGTGCGGGCGTCGAACAGCACGCGGCCGTTGCGCCGCGCCGCCGCCACGATGTCGGGGTTGTCGTTGAGCTTCTGGTGCAGCCCCGCGATCACGTTGAGGCCGGAATCGAGCGCCGCGATGACGTCGGTGACGGTTTCGGGCGCCAGCACGCCGCCCGCGTTGGCGTTCCCGACGACCATGGTGTTGGCGCCGGCGACCCTGGCCTGGGCGAACCCCATGTCGGCCAGCCCCAGCGAGTAGCGGCAGTCCGGGTGGCGGTACTGGCCCACGCACCATTCGGGGCGCCAGAAGGCCAGGCCCCGCGCGGTCTTGATGGCCAGTTCGTCGATGGCCTTGCCGAGGTACAAAAGGTAAGGCGGTCCCCATTGGCCATCGCTGGCCGTTGCGCCATGCTCGGACATGCAATCCTTCCTTCGGGTATCCATTGTGCTGACTCTGTGCCCGCAGCAGGTTACCCGTGGCGGTGCGGCGACAGCCAATGAAAAGACCGCCACATGGCATAACCAAGAGTTGTGAGGCGTGCGTGCCGGCGACCCTAGGGTCGGGTCGCTGCGGGTTGCGGCGCGGGCGCGACCGGGTAACCGCGCTCGCGCATGAGCTGCAATAGCTTGTCCACCGGCAGCGCGGCGACTTCGTGGCGGTCGCGACCCGTCATCGTGGTGGCATGGAACAGCGAGTTGAGGATGGCCTCTTCGGTGGCTTCGATGGCGGCCATGAACAAAGGCGACATGGCATCGTTGCGCACCACCTTGACTTGTTGCAGGGAGGCTTTCGACGCGTAGGGCACGCGCACGTCCGGGCTGGTGGAAAACGCGATGGCGTAGTCGCCGCTGCCGTTGGATTCGATGCCGCCGGTCTTGCCGAGGCCCAGCATCGCGCGCTTCGCCAGTCGCCCCAGGTTGCGCGAACCCAGCGGCGCGTCGGTGGCCACCACGATCATGCACGAGCCGTCGGGCGTGTCGTTCAACTGGTCGCTGAGGTAATACTTGTGCAGCAGCTTGCCGACCGGTACGCCGGCGATGTCCAGCACGCCGCCGAAGTTGGTCTGTACCAGTACGCCCACCGTGTAGCCACCCAGTGATGCCGGCAGCTTGCGTGACGCTGTCCCGATGCCACCCTTGAATCCGAATGCGACGGTCCCGGTGCCGGCCCCGACGTCGCCCTGGGCCACCGGCCCGGTTTGCGCCGACCGGATGGCGGCCAGCACGTCGGCTTTGGTGACGTGGCGGCCACGGATGTCGTTGAGGTAACCGTCGTTGGTTTCGCCCACCACCGGATTCACGGACAGCACGCCGGCGTTCGCCGGGAAGGAAAATGTGTAGTCGATCAGCGCATCGGCGGCGGTGGGCACGCTGAGCGTGTTGGTCAGCACGATGGGCGTTTCGAGGTTGCCGAGTTCGGCGACCTGCGTGGTCCCGGTCAGCTTGCCGAAGCCGTTGCCGACGTACACCGCGGCGGGCACCTTGTCCTGGAAGATGTTGCCGGCGTAGGGCAGGATCGCCGTGACGCCGGTGCGCACGTTGCTACCCCGCACCAGGGTCGTTTGCCCGACCAGGACGCCCGGCACGTCGGTGATCGCGTTCCATCGGCCCGTCGGCAACACGCCGATCGCGACGCCGTAGTCGCGCAGGTTCGCATGCTGCGCGCAGGCAGGCACGCTGGCGAGTGCCAGTACGGCAAGGACGGCAAGGCGTGGCGGCATGGCGAGTTTCCCGTTGAGTGGACCCGATTAGCGTCGTGTCTCAGCAAGGCTGATGCACACGGTTGAATATTTTGTCGTCATTCCGGGGCGCCTGCGGCTTCATCGCAGGCGAGCCCGACTGCGTTTGCAGGATTGCAAACGCGAACGCCCAAGGCGGCGCGTAGCGCGAGCGCCATGGATGGTGCGAGTCAATCGGTTTTGCAGACCCGGCAAACGCAGACCGATTCCGGGTTCCGTCCGCAAACAGCGCGGGCGGCCCCGGAATGACAAGGATGTTGATTGCTGACATGTAGCGCGCATCGGGTGGGCAGAAGCCGCGTGCAAGCGATCGGCGCAGTGTAGCGAGCCGCCCGTACTTTCGGCCGGGGCCGATCGGTACGGTTCGTGCGATGATTGGCGCCTGCTTGACCGGCCGCAGAGGGGCGACCATCCGACATGCGTTTGCGCTACATCGAACTGTTCCACGCCGTGTTGACCACCGGCAGCCTGACCGGTGCGGCCAAGCTTCTCAACATTTCACAGCCGGCGGCCAGCAAGGCCCTGCAACACGCCGAGGACACGCTGGGCTTCGCGCTGTTCAGCCGGGTGCGCGGACGCCTGCAGCCTACGCAGCAGGCGATGCTGCTGCGCGACCGCATCGAAAAGATCATCCAGGACGTGCACGAGCTGCAACGGTTGACCACCAACATGGGCCAGCCCGGAAGCAGTCCCCTGCGCGTCACCTGCACGCCGACGCTGGCCCTGACGCTGCTGCCCGCGGCGACGGTATTGATGCGCAAGGCGTTTCCCGCGGCAGTCGCGGAGTTGTCCACCCAGCACTCGGCGGTGATGTGCGAGTCGCTGACGCTGCGCGAAACCGACATCGGCCTGACGCTGCAGGACACCGGTCACCAGAACCTGCGCCAGAAGGTGTTGTGCCGCGGCCAGGTGATGGTGATTGCGCCGCCCGGCTGGTGGCCGGAATCCGAGCTGGCGCAGCCGCTGCCCATCGAGGCGCTGGCGGGCCAGCCGATGATCGGCATCAATGTGCGCGATGCCCTTGGCAACATGCTGCAGACCCACCTGTCGCGGGTCGAGCCCGCGCCGCGCACCGCGGTTTCGGTGCAGACCTACCAGCTGGCGCAAGCATTGGTGGCAAAGGGGGAAGGGCTGGCCCTGGTCGATCCGTTCACGGCGCGCTGTGGCCACGCCAACAGCGTTCAGATGCGACCGCTGAAGCCACACCTCGAGGTCGTGCTGTACGCGATGCACCGCCCCGACAACCCATTGAACGCGGTGCAAAAGCGCTTCCTGGACCTGGTGCGTCAGCTGGCGCAGCGGATGCTCGTGCAGGCCTGATCCGTCGTTGGCGAGCGCGCGTCGGGGTTGGGCCCCCAACGTCCGGTTATATCTGGTGTTGGTTTTTTCATTGGCGGGAGCCGCGCGGTTGTGGCTACGCTCGGCCGGGGCCGTGGATCGGCTTGGGGTTCTTTGCAACCGGATTGTCGTCAATCACCCATCGGTCATCACCGGGGAGACGTTTCGATGAACAAGCACGCACAGACCATCATCCCGACGCTGTTGGCGGCGGCCATCGGCCTGGCACTGGCAGGTACCGCCGCCGCGCAGGATGCACCGGCCTCGACCACGGCACCGCCGCAGGAGTCCACGGCCCAGCCGACGAACTCCAAGCGACCTGCCACGCTCTCCACGGTGGTGGTGACGGGCACGCGCGTACTGGGTCGGACCCTGAAGGATTCGCTGCAGCCAGTCGATGTGGTCTCCGGCGAAACGCTGCGGCAGACCGGCGCGTTTGACTTCGGCACCGCGTTGTCGCGCGCGATCCCGTCGCTGAACTTCCCGATGTCGCCGGCCTCGGATCTCGAAGCCTTCCAGCGCCCGTTCCAGTTGCGCAGCATGCCGCCCGACGAAGTGCTGGTGCTGGTCGACGGCAAGCGCTGGCATCCGGGCGCGCTGGTGATGACCCTCGCCAACATCGGCGTGGGCTCGCAGGGCTACGACCTCAACACGATCCCGTTGTCTGCGGTCGATCACATCGAAGTGCTGCGCGACGGCGCGTCCGCGCAATACGGCTCCGACGCCATCGCGGGCGTGGTCAACGTGATCCTGAAAAAAGGCGCGAAGGGCGGCAACGTCACCGCCACCGTCGGACAGTACGCCGCAGGCGATGGCAGGACGTGGCGCGGCGCTGGCAACTTCGGCGTGGCGCTCGGCGACAAGGGCTGGATGCGTTTCAGCCTCGAGGACGGGGGGCAGAATGAAACCAATCGTGCCGAGCCGGATGTCAGGGCCGGCCTGACGCAGTACGGCACCCTGTTCCACACCGGCGTCGTGCCGTTCAAGGATTCCAACGCGCTGATCAACGGGCAATACGACATCACGCCCAACGTGCAGTTCTATGCGTACGGGCATTTCGGGCGGCGTGAAGGCACGCCGTACGACTTCTACCGTTATGGCCTCAATACGACGCATCCGAAAAGCCCATGGCTGGCCATCAGCCCCTTCCCGGACGGATTCCTGCCGCACGAGCGCGGCGTTTCGACCGACAGCGCGCTGGTCGCCGGATTGCGCGGTGTGCTCGACGGCTGGAATTGGGACGTCAGCGCGAACACCGGCGGCAACCGTGTTTCCTATGCGACGGAAAACACCACCAACTTCGCGATGCTCGCGGATTTCGGCACCAGTCCGACCGAGTTCCACGACGGCATCCTGCGCGCGAAGCAACAGACGTTCGACGTCGACATTTCCAAGCCGCTGGACGTGAGCTGGTTGTCGCACCCCCTGAACGTGGCGTTCGGCACCCAGTGGCTGCGGCAAAGCTACAGCGTGGCGGCCGGTGACCTGGGTTCGTACTACATCAGCACGACCCACAACGACGCGACCGGCGGTGCGCAGGGCTTCGCCGGCTGGTCGCCGTCGGATGCCATTTCGGTTTCGCGCCACAGCCTGGCCGAGTACGTGCAGCTCGAATCGAACCTCACCGACGCCTTCGACATGTCGTTGTCGGCGCGCCACTCCAATTATTCCGACTTCGGCAGCAACACCTCGTACGCATTGTCCGGCCGCTACGAATTCAACAAGGCGTTTGCGTTGCGCGGCACGATTTCGACCGGCTTCCGTGCGCCCACGCTGGGCCAGGAACACTACTTCGAGACGTCCTCGACGTCGTTCGGCGCGGGCAACAACCTCGGTTTGCCGGAAGGCATCTACCTGCGCGGCATCGTGCCGTCCACCATGCCGCTGGCCGCGTTGCTGGGTGGCGAACCGCTGAAGCCAGAGAAGGCCAGAAACTACACGATTGGCGCGGTGTGGACACCGAACAACGCCTTCACCGCGACGGTCGACCTGTATCAGGTGACGGTGGACAACCGGATCGCGCTGTCCAGTACCATCCCGTTGACGACGCCGGAGGTGCTGGGCTACCTCGCCAGTCACGGGGTCACGAGTCCGGGCTACAGCGGCTTCAACTATTTCACCAACGCCGGCACGGTGCGTTCGCAGGGCATCGACATCGTCGCCACGTATCGCGCGGACTTCGGCAACGCCGGCACGCTCAGCACCACGATCAGCGCGGACTACCACAAGAACAAGGTCACCAAGGTCGAACCCAATCCCGCGATCCTCGATTCGCTGGGTGTCAACTTCCAGCGCCTCAACCGCAATGCGATCAAGGGCCTGATGGCCGATGCCGCGCCGCGCAGCAAACTGATCCTCGACGAGCGCTACGATGTCGGCAACTGGGAATTCGGCGGCACGCTGACGCGTTACGGATCGGTCACCAGTTACAGCTCGACCAGCTACATCTTCGACCAGGTCTATTCGCCTGAGTGGACCCTCGACCTCAACGCGAACTACTTTTTGGACCGCTGGACCTTCACGCTGGGTGGTGACAACGTGCTCAACAACTATCCGGACCGGGTACGCGCAGGCCAGAATACCAATGGCGTGTTCCCGTATTCGCAGCTCTCGCCGTTCGGGTTCAGCGGCGCGTATTTCTACACCAAGGTCACGTACCGTTGGTAGTGCGGTCGTTGTATTTTGATGGACTTGCGCCAGCTGGCGCCGACCGGAGCGGGGTAGTGCGATGAAGTTGGTGCGTGCGTGGTTACCGTGTATCGGACTGGCCATGGTGGCGACCGCGTTCGCCGCCAGTGCGCCGCAGGTCAGCGGATTCACGCCGACGTTGCAACCGGCCGACCTGGTGCTGCGCGATGCGACCATCGCCACACTCGACCCGTTGCAGCCGAAGGCGCAGGCGCTGGCGGTGCGCGACGGCAAGATCCTGGCCGTCGGCAGCGACGAGTCGATTTCGCACTACATCGGCAAGCAGACCAAGGTGATGGACCTGCATGGCGCATTCGTGACGCCCGGGTTCATCGAGGGTCACGGGCACCTGCTGGACACCGGCGAATCGTTGATGCAGATCAACGTCGGCAAGGCTGCAAACTGGGACGGCGTGGTCGCGCTGGTGAAGGCCGCGGTAGCCAAGGCCAAGCCGGGCGAATGGATCGTCGGCTTCGGTTGGCTGGAAAGCAAATGGGACCGGGCGCCGCAGCCGAACCTGGGCGGCCTGCCGCTGCCGGCGAGCCTGGACGCGGCATCGCCGCACAACCCGGTGTTGCTGAACACCGCCAGCTACCACGGCCTCTACGCCAACGCGTTGGCGCTGAAGCTGGCCGGCATCACAGACCAGACGCCGGACCCTGTGGGTGGCACCATCGTGCGCAATGCCGCTGGCCACGCAATCGGCATGTTGAAGGACACTGCGGCGGGCCCGGTGTATGCCGCGTACCAGAAGTACCTCAAGGGATTGCCGCCGGCCGAGCAGCAGGCGCGCCGCGAGAAGGCGTTGCAGCTCGCGGTGCAGAACGAGATCAGCAAAGGCATCACCAGTTTCGTCGACCAGGGTGAGGACTTCAAAACCATCGACTGGCTGAAGCAGCAGGTCGCGAAAGGCGTCGCCGATGGAAGCTTCCCGCTGCGCCTGTACGTCAACGTCGGCGTGCTGGATGTCGCCAGCCTCGATGAGAACCTCGCGAAATACCGGACCATCGGCTACGCCGACAACCACTTCACGGTGCGCGGCGTGGGCGAGGATGTTTCCGACGGCGCGCTGGGCACGCGCAGCGCGTGGTTCCTGAAACCCTACAGTGACGCGCCCGGCGTCACCGGCAAGAGCGTCACGCCCATGCGCGATCTGGCGCAGATCGCGCGCATCGCCGCACGCGACGATTTCCAGGTTTCGATCCACGCGATCGGCGACCGCGCCAACCGCGAGGTGCTGGACATGTACCAGCAGATCTTCGACGAGGATCCGGGCGCGCACGCGCTGCGCTGGCGTGTCGAGCACGCGCAGAATCTGGCGCCATCCGACATTCCGCGTTTCGCAAAAATGGGCGTAATCGCGTCGATGCAATCGATCCACGCCTGCTCGGATGCCCCGATGGTGGTGCCGCGCATCGGGCAGCAGCGCGCGCGCGACGAAGCCTACCTATGGCAGACGCTGATCAAGAGCGGCGCGATTGTGCTGGACGGCACCGACACGCCGGTCGAGGACACCAACCCGATCCCGAATTTCTATTGCGGCGTCACCCGCGCCTACGACCACGGCAAGAAGACGTTTTTCCCCGCCGAGGCCAAGACCCGCATCGAGGAACTGAAGTCCTACACCTGGAACAACGCCTACGCGATGTTCCAGGAACATGAACTGGGTTCGCTCAGCCCCGGCAAGCTGGCCGACATCGACGTGTTCTCGGGCAACCTGTTGACGCTGCCTGCCGCCGACATCCTGCGCACGCGGGTGTTGTACACCATCGTCGGCGGCAAGGTCGTGTACACGCGTCCGGGCGCCGGCACGTGGCGCAGCGGCCAGTTGTTCGATGCGATGCCGGAATTCGACCACGCCGAGTGATGCCACCGGGCGTGGCACCAGGCCGGCGGACCACGTTCGCGCAACCAAGGGAAGTGCATGCCACCGACAACCATTACGCCCGGCGGTGACGACTATCGCCTGAAGCGCCACATCGGCACCATCAGCCTGCTGTTCACCGCGGTCGGTTCCATCATCGGTTCCGGCTGGCTGTTCGGGGCGATGAACGCGGCGCAGCAGGCGGGGCCGGCGTCGATCCTGTCGTGGCTGGTGGGCGCGGTGATGATCCTGTTCATCGGACTCACCTACGCCGAGCTGGGCACGATGTTTCCGGTGTCGGGCGGGGTGGTGCGCTTTCCGCACTTCGCGTTTGGATCGTTTGCCAGTTACATCTCCGGCTGGATCACGTGGATCGCGACCGTGGCGGTGGCGCCGCTGGAAGTGCTGGCGGTGCTGCAGTATGCGGC
>JAICHS010000066.1 GCA_025924775.1 Rhodanobacteraceae bacterium | reverse complement strand
GCGTGCGCAATTCGTGGCTGGCGTCGCGGGTGAAGTTGCGCTCGCGTTCCACGAACGCCTCGAGCCGGTTGGCGAAGCTGTACAGCGCCGCTACCAGCACTTCGACGTCGCTGTCGGTGGCGGCAGGCAACCGCTCGGGTGCCAGTGAGGCGGGGTCGGGATGATTGGGATTCCAGCGCCGCACCACCTTGGCCAGTTCGATCACCGGCGACAGGGCTCGGCGCGACGCGCGGTAGGTCAGCCAGGTCGCAAGATAGATGATCAACACGACCAGCACGACCGGGATCAGCCCGAACAGCATCACCACGCTGTTGGGCCGGTCGTTGTTGAACAGCAGGAACAGCCGGCCACGCGGCGTGTCGGACACCAGCACGGTGCCCTGGGTGCCATCGGGCTGGTCGATCTGGTGGTAGCCGGGCGCCAAGCCGGCAAGCTTGGCCGGAACCGCAGCGGCATCGCCAGCGGGTGTGCGCAGGTAGCCGCGCAGCAACCACGTATCCGGCAGCGGCGTGGCGGGATTGCGCGCCAGCTGCTGCGCGTAATAGAGGCTTTCGCGGTCCAGTTCCTGGCGCGCGATGGCCTTGCGGCTGGAACTGGCGGCCGCGTACACGCCAAGTGCCGTCACCACGCTGATCGCCGCCACCCACAGCGAAAACATCACCCAGAAGCGGTGGCCGATGCTTGTGTACCTGGCCATGCGCAAAGCCTACACGCAAAGCCGCGGCCGCGTCAGCGAAACTCAGTGGCCGGCGGCCGACGCGCTCGCCTGCGCCTCGGCATCCAGGTCGGCCACGCGGTACCCGGCGCTGTGGATGGTGTGCACCAGCGGTCTGGCGTAGGGTTTGTCCACCACGCGCCGCAGGTTGTACAGGTGCGAGCGCAGCGTGTCGGAATCGGGCAGCGTGTCGCCCCAGATTTCGCGCTCGATGTCGTGCCGCGACACCACGCGCGGCGATTCGCGCATCAGGATGGCCAGCAGCTTCAGTCCGATCGGGGAAAGCTGCAGTTCTTCGCCGTCGCGGGTGGTGCGCAGCGTGGCGGTATCCAGCACCAGTCCGCCGACCTGGTACACCTCGCTGGAAACCTGGCGGCGTTCGCGCCGGATCAGCGCACGGATGCGCGCTTCCAGCTCGCGCGGCTCGAACGGTTTCACCAGGTAGTCATCGGCCCCCGCGTCCAGGCCGATCAGCTTGTCTTCCAGCGTGTCGCGCGCGGTCAACATCAGCACCGGCGTGGCCTTCTTGGCCTCGCCGCGCAGCTTGCGGCAGACGTCCAGGCCATCCATGCCCGGCAGCATCAGGTCCAGCACGATCACGTCGTAGCTGTTGGTCACCGCCAGGTGCAGGCCGCTGACGCCGTCGCCCGCGAAATCCACGGTGTAGCCGCGGCGCTCGAGGAACTCGCCCACCATCTCGGCAATGTCGTTGTTGTCCTCGACCAGCAGGACCAGACCGGTTTGGCGTTCAATCTCGGCCATGTCGTGTGTTTCCCCTGTCCCGCGCGCACGCGTTGCAATAGTTGGCACAATGTGCCGCCAACCCGGTGAGCGCAACGTGAAAGGCCGCGCTGTGCGCGCGTGTCAACCGATCGGGAAACGTCGCGTTGTTGCGTGCAGGCAGGGCAACGACCGCCTGACATCACGCATAAGGATGCGGCGGGCGGGCCTCCCTTCCCGTCCGCCGCATCTTGTGGTGTGTGTCGGCCACCGGCGCCTTGCCGGTGGCGGGCGACCCGCGCTCAGTCGTTGTCGCGGGGCACGCTGACCTTGCCCTTGACGTTGCGGTGGCTGATGTCGCCACTGCCGACCGAGCCGACGCTGAAGTCGCCGCCGACGCCGTCTGCACCGAAGTCGCCCGAGCCGACGCTGCCCGCGTGTACGTTGCCGCCGGCCTGCGTGATCTTCACCTCGCCCGATGCCACCGCGCCGACCGTGACGCCGCCCGTGACGTTTTGCACCACGAGGTCGCCGGAGCCGACGCTGTCGGCTTTCAGGCTGCCGCCGACGCCGGACACCTTGGCATCGCCGGATGCGATCGATCCGATCGCAACATCGCCCTTGACGTTGGCAAGGTGCAGATCGCCGGAACCGACGGAGCCCGCACGCGCATTGCCGTGCACGCCATCCACGCCGACGTCGCCCGAGCCCAGGCTGGACAGGTCGAGGCTGCCGACGTTGCTGGCAATCACGTCGCCGGAGCCCACGCGCAGACCGAACGCGCCAGCCACGCCGTCCACCTTGAGGTCGCCGGAACCCAGCGTGGCGTCCAACGCGGCCAGCTTGCTCGCGCGTGCATCGCCCGAGCCTTCCTGCAACTTGACCGCCAGGGATTGCGGCACGCTGACGTCCAGCTTCAGGTACGCATACGAGTTGCCGAACAACGAAAAGTTGATGGCGTGCTCGCGGTCGTGGGCGACCACGCTGGCGGTGTCGCCTTGCCGCCCGGCTTCAAGCTTGATCTCAGGCAGCCACTTTGCATCGGACGCGCAGGCCGTGCCCTTCACGACGATTTTCGCGAGGCCCGGCTCGCCGTGGATCGCAAGGTCGTCGGGGCCGATCTGCACGCTCAGCAACTTGAGGCCGGCGGCATTGATCCAGGCATTGCGCGGCGCACTGTAACGGCATTGCTCGGCGCCCACGGCCGAGAGCGACAGCGCCAGCAGCGGCGCGGCCGCAAACAACAGGATGGGTTTGTGCACGATCTTCTCCGGGTTGTGACGACGGGTTTCAAACAAGTCTGGAGCAAGTGCGATGCCAACCCGGCCGCGCGGAAATCTACATGTTATTCAACTGTTTGGCGACGCAGGTGCGCGGCAGAAAGTGTCCGCGGACACTGCGCGGACGCCCGCGAACGCCCCCGGATCAAGTCCGGGGGCAGGCCGCGGCGGCACACAGTGCGAGCGCCATGGATGGCGCGAGTCAATCGGCTTTGCAAACCCGGCAAACGCATGACCGATTCCGGGTTCCGCCCGCAAACAGCGCGGACGGCCCCGGAATGACGACAATTTTTACTGGCATACGATACTGATCAGGACCTGGTCTGCCGATGCCTCAGCGTTCCTCGCGCTTGGCCTGGTTCCACAGCGCATCCTGTTCGGGCAGCGACTTGCCGTCCAGCGTCGCGCCGGCTTCCGCGGCCAGGGCTTCCATGCGCCGGAAGCGGCGTTCGAACTTTGCGTTGGCGTGGCGCAGCGCGGCGGAAAAATCCACGCCCGCGTGCCGCGCAAGATTGACCAGCACGAACGCGACGTCGCCGATCTCGTCCAGCAGGCGCGCGTGCCCCGAGTGCGCATCGATTTCGGCACGCACCTCGGCGGTTTCCTCCTGCAACTTGTCCAGCACGGGCTCCGGGCCGGGCCAGTCGAAGCCCACCGTCGCGGCACGCTCGCACAACTCCAGTGCGCGCTTCCATTCGGGCAGCCCGCGCGCGATACCGGCCAGCGCGCTGGCATCGGCGGCCTCGCCCTTGTCTGCGCGTTCGCGGCGCTTGATCGCGTCCCACGCGCGCGTCTGCACGTCGGCGTCCGCGTAGTGCGCGTCGCCGAACACGTGCGGATGGCGGCGCACCAGTTTCGCGTTGATCGCGTCCACCACGTCGGCGAACGCGAACACATCCTGTTCTTCGGCCATGCGCGCGTGGAACACCACCTGCAGCAGCAGGTCGCCCAGTTCATCCTTGAGATTCGCGTAATCCTTGCGGTCGATCGCGTCCACGACCTCGTAGCATTCCTCGATCGTGTAGGGCGCGATGGTCTCGAAGGTCTGCGCCACGTCCCACGGGCAGCCGTGCTGCGGATCGCGCAGGCGCGCCATGATGGCGAGCAGTTCCGCGATCCTGCCGGCACCGGCGTCGGTCACGCACGCAACCCCAGGCGCGCGAGCCAGTCGACCGAGGTATCGCCGAGCGCGAGGAATTCGGGATTGAGCAGCGATTCCTTGCTGTTGTAGCGCAGCGGCTGGCCCTGCAAATCCACCACCGCGCCGCCGGCCTGTTCCAGCACGCACTGCGCGGCCGCGGTATCCCACTCGGACGTCGGGCCCAGACGCAGGTACAGGTCGGCGTCGCCACGCGCGACCATGCAGAACTTCAGCGACGAGCCCACCGCCACCAGCGTGTGGCCGCCAAGCTTGGCCAGCAACTCGGTTTGGCGCTCGTTGCCGTGCGAACGACTGCCTGCAACGATCGGCACGGCAGCGGCGGCGCGCGTCGCGATCGGCTGCGGCAACGCGTTGGGTGCGGGTTCCAGAAACGCACCCGCACCGGCCACGCCGTAGTACAGCGTGTCGGTCACCGGCACCAGCACCACGCCCAGCACCGGCACGTGGTTTTCGATCAGGGCGATGTTGACGGTGAACTCGCCGTTGCGCTTCACGAACTCGCGCGTGCCGTCCAGCGGATCGACCAGCCAGTAACGATCCCAACCGCGACGCGTGGCCCAGTCGATGTGCCGCGATTCCTCTGACAACACGGGAATGTCCGGCGTCAGCTCGGTGAGTCCGGCGACGATGATGCGGTGCGAGGCCATGTCGGCCGCGGTCAACGGCGAATCGTCGGCTTTGCGCTCGACCGCAAAGCTGCCCGCATAGACATCCAGCACGGCGGCACCGGCACGGCGCGCGAGCGCGCAGCTTGCGTGGGCCAGGCGATCGAGCGCGCTCACGCCGGGTGCCCCGGCTGGTAGCGACCCGCCAGGTATTCACGTGCGACGAACAGCGCGGCGATCGAACGGCCTTCGGAAACGTCGTCGCGCGCCAGCAGTGCGGGCAACTCGGACAACCGCCACGGCACCACTTCCAGCCGCTCCGGTTCGTCGCCGGGGCGGCTTTGCGGATACAGGTCCTGGGCCAGGATCACCTGCGCCTTGTGCGACATGTACGCCGGCAGCAGCGACAGCGTGATCAGCGGCGTTAGCTTGCGCGCGCCGAAACCCGCCTCTTCCTGCAGTTCCCGGTCGGCCGCCTGCAGCGCGGTTTCGCCGGGGTCGATGCGGCCCTTGGGCACGCCAAGTTCGTAGCGATCGAGCCCCGCGCCGTATTCGCGCACCAGCAGCACGGTATCCGCGTCGCGCATCGCCACGATGAACACGGCCCCCTGGCCCGACGCGGTCAGGCGTTCGAAGGTGCGGCGCGCGCCGTTCGAGAAGGCCAGGTCGACTTCTTCGACGTGCAGGAAGCGGCTGTCGCGCGCGTCGCGTCGCGCAAGTATTTCCGGCGGTGTAGGCATTCCCTGGATTGTAACGGGACATCCCCGGTCGCCGGAGCGGCGACCTCCTTCGTCCCGAAGGGTGTGGCCCGCGCTTCGCTCACAACGGAATCGAAGCGGCAAAGGCGCCATCGCACCGCGTCAATGCACGCCTGAAGCAGGCGGCGGCACGCTGGACGCCGAGGCCGGCACCTTCACTTTTTTGCCGGTCAACGTTTCCGGCGGCGGCAGCGACAGGCGGATATCGTCATCGTTCTTGGGTGGCGGCTGCGGAGCGTCGCCCTTGCAGCCCGCGAACAAGGCCAGCGGCGACAGCGCGCAGTGCAGCTTGATGCCGCCCGGCAGGTGCACGGTTTTGGTGACCGTGGTCTTCTCGATCGCCTTGTCCACCGCGCGCCCCACGGTCTTGGCGCCCAGGCTCTCGTGGTCCGGTGCCCAATCCTGGTCGAAGCGCGTGGGCTTGTAGGGCAGCGGCGAGGCACCGCCGATCTGCGAACCCTTGATTTCCGGTGCGCGGTAGGCCGGCGCAGACGCCGCGGCGGAGCTGGGCGGCACCCGGATCTGACCGTTCGCCTGATACAGCTCCAGCGGCGGACCCTTGACGCCCTCCATGGTGGCCTGAATGGCGCCCTTGGCCGGCGGCACGTAGTGCAGGCGTCGCGGCGGCGGCGCAGGCGGCGCAGGCCGCCCCGGCAGCGGCGGGGGCGCCAGCAACGGTGGCGGCGGCGGAACGTTGGCGCCGGATTCGATCAGGGTCACCGAGATCACGCCGCGATCGTCGTAATGGACGGGCGCCGGCCGCAGGATGCGCCACGCCCACCACACCAGCAGTGCATGCGCCAGCAACACCAGCGCCAACAACAGCCACAGGCTGCGGCGATCGTGCGGCGACCGCACGCGCTGGGTCAGCCGGACATACGGCAGGTCCGCCAGCTCGGCCGCGACATCGCGCACGCCCCCGCGCTCAAGGGGCTGCACCACCACCTTGGTTTGCTGTCCAGCGCTGGAGGGCATGCGGTCGGCCGATACGCGCGCGTTGCGCGGCATTCAGTGTAGGGGAAGCGTGGCGTGCGCCCATTCGCAGGGCCCCGCGCGGGTTCAGACCATCGCGCGCGCCGCAGGTTCAACGGCGCTTGACCGTGCGCACGGATAGGCGCAAGGTCGGGCGACCCCGCCACCGGACGTGAGGTCGACATGCGCGCCTACACCACCGTGGACATCCGCAACGTGGCCCTGGCGGGCCACGCCGGCGCCGGCAAGACCACACTGTTCGAGGCCCTGCTGCACGCCGGCGGTGCGCTGCCGACGGCCGGTACGGTTGAGCGCGGCAACACCGTTTCCGATTACACCGACCAGGAACGCGAGCGCCACCACTCCATCCACTCGGCCATCGCTTCGCTGGACGTCGAGGGTTGCCACGTCAACCTGATCGATACCCCGGGCTACGCGGACTTTCGCGGCGAAGCCCTGTCCGCGTTGGCTGCGGTCGAAACCTGCGCGGTGGTGGTCAACGCCGCCAACGGCATCGAGCACGGCACGCGCCGGATGCTGCACTACGCGAGGCAGCGCGGCCTTGCGCGCATGCTGGTCGTCAACCGCATCGACATGGACGCGCTTGACCTGCCCGGGCTGGTGGCCGAGCTGCGCGACGAATGCGGCGCCGAATGCCTGCCGGTAAACGTGCCGGTCGATCACGGCGCCGGTGTGGTGGACTGTTTTTCCGCACATGCGGGGATGAGCGACCTCGGCGGCATCGCCGACGTGCACCAGCAGATCCTCGACCAGATCGTCGAAATCGACGAGGCCCTGATGGACCGCTACCTCGAGCAAGGCGAAGGGAAACTGGACCCCGAGGCCCTGCACGCCGCGTTCGAGCAGTGCCTGCGCGAGGGCCACCTGGTGCCGATCTGTTTCACCTCCGCGCGCACCGGCGCGGGCGTTGCGGAATGGCTGCAGGTCGCGCGCCAACTGCTGCCGAATCCGGGCGAGGCCAACCCGCCGCCCTTCACGCAAGGCCGCGGTGCCGGCGCCACGCCCATCGCAGCAAGGCCCGACCCCGACGCGCACGTGCTCGCGGACGTGTTCAAGATCATCAACGATCCGTTCGTCGGCAAGCTCGCGGTGTTCCGCGTGTGGCAGGGCACCGTCAAGAAGGATGCGCAGCTGTTCATCGACGACGGCAAGAAGCCGTTCAAGGTCGGGCACCTGCTGCGCCTGCAGGGCAAGGAGCACATCGAGATCGATGCGGCGGTTCCGGGTGACCTCGCGGGCGTCGCCAAGGTCGAGGACATCCACTTTGACGCGGTGCTGCACGACTCGCACGCCGCCGACGCGATCCACCTGCAGCCGTTGCCCTACCCGCTGTCGATGTTCGGCCTGGCGGTGGAGCCGCAACACAAGGGCCAGGACCAGAAGCTCGCGACCGCGCTGGCGAAGCTGGCCGAGGAAGACCCGTGCCTTGCGGTCGAGCACAACAAGGAATTGAACGAGACGGTGGTGCGCGGCCTGTCCGACCTGCACCTGAAACTCACGCTGGCAAGGATGCGCGACACGTACGGCGTGGAAGTCATCACCCATCCGCCGCGCGTGGCGTACCGCGAAACCATCGGCGCCGCGGCCGAGGGCCACCACCGCCACAAGAAGCAGACCGGCGGCGCCGGTCAGTTCGGTGAGGTCTACCTGCGCGTCGAACCGCTGCCGCGCGGTGGCGGCTTCGAGTTCAGCGATGCAACCAAGGGCGGCGTGATTCCCAACCAGTACATCCCCGCGATCGAAAAGGGCGTGCGCCAGGTACTGGAGCGCGGCGCGATCGCGGGCTATCCGATGCAGGACGTGCGGGTGGTGGTGGTCGACGGCAAGTACCACCCGGTCGATTCCAAGGAGGTCGCGTTCGTGGCCGCCGGCAGGAAGGCGTTCCTCGACGCCGTCGCGAAGGCCAAGCCGATCGTGCTGGAACCCATCGTCAACCTCGACGTCAACGTGCCCGAACGTTACATGGGCGACGTCACCGGCGCGCTCGCATCCAAGCGTGCGCGCATCCACGGCACCGACGCCCGGCGTGGCGGCATGCTGGTGGTCAAGGCGCAGGCGCCGCTGGCCGAAGTGGTCGATTACCAGACCGAGTTGCGGTCGCTGACCGGCGGCGAAGGCCGCTTCGCGATGGAACTTTCGCACTACGATCCGGTGCCCGCGCAGGTGCAGAAGCAGCTCACCGAGGCGTGGCAGCCGAAGGCGGAAGAGGATTGAAACCTGCGCCACCGCCACGGCAAGCACACGCCGTACATCCCGCGGTGGACGTCCAATTTCTGCGTGACCCACTTTGCGTACAACACCCCGCCAAAGGAATTCGACGGGATGCCGAAGCGGCTGACGCAGTAACGCGGGCGCGCGCGGATCGCCGTCAGCTTTTGGGCTGCAGGATCGTCCCGGTGCACCGCTTCGCCCCACAGTGGCAGGCCCAGATGCGCTTCATCCTTGCGGTGTGCGGCACGTCCAGCACGATGCCGTAGTCATAGGTGAGTTCCTCGCCGGCCCCGATCGCGCGCAGGGATTCGATCAGCACCTTGTCCTTTTTCGCGCCGTCGACTTCCTGGATGCAGGCGCTGCAGTTGGGCGCGCACGAATGGTTGATCCAGCGCGCGCTGTTGCCGCCGACGTTGGCATCGACGATGTACTTGTCGTTGAGCGTGAACAGGAAGGTGTGGCCGGTATCGGCGCCGTCCTCGTACAGGCGATCGGCCTGGGCGTGGGTGAGCAGCCGCCCCTTGTACTGGATCAGCAGCGTGTGCGCGGGGATGTCGACGGCGGCGTACACGCCGTTGCCGTGGATGGGCGAGCGGCGCACGATCAAGCGGTGGGTCATGACGAACCTTTCATGGGCAAACGCGTATGATGCCGTGATGTGCAGCCATCACACAACGGAGGTTGCCATGGCATTCAAGATCAAACGCGCGAACGAACCCCTCACCCAGGCCGATGGCGCGCGCATTCTCATCGACCGCCTGTGGCCACGCGGCCAGTCCAAGGACAAATTGCAGTTGACGGCGTGGGTGAAGGACATCGCGCCCTCGACCGAACTGCGCAAGTGGTTTGGCCACGACCCGGCGAAGTGGGAGGAATTCCGCAAGCGCTATCGTGCCGAGCTGGACGCCAACCCGACCGCGGTCGCCGAGCTGCAGGCGTTGCTGAAGCAGCACAAGGTGGCGACGCTGCTGTTCATGGCGCACGACGACAAGCACTGCAACGCGGTGGTGCTGTCCGAGTACCTGCGCGAACGCAAGCACGCGGGCACCTGACCCGTGCGCCGCCTGCTGCCCGCGCTGGGCCTGTGGCTGGCGCCCGCGGTGGCGCTGGCGGCATCCGCCTTCACGCTTGCCAGCCCCACCCTCGTGGCCGGCGGCAGCATGCCGCTCGCCAACGTCTACGTCGAATGCGGCGGCGGCAACCAGTCGCCCGCGCTGCGCTGGCACGACGCACCAGCCGCCACCCGCAGCTACGCGGTGACGATGTTCGATCCCGGTGCACATTTCTGGCATTGGGTCGCGTTCGACATCGCGGTCGGCGCGCACGGCCTCAACGCCGGGGCCGGCACGCCCCGCAGTGGCAACGCACCGGGCGATACCGTGCAGCTGCAAAACGACTTCGGCCACGCCGGCTATGCAGGCCCGTGTCCGCCGGCCGGCACGCCGCACCACTACGTCATCACGGTGTATGCGCTCGACGTGCCGGAACTTGGCCCGGTGGCGCGTTTCAGCCGCCAGGATGCGCTGGCCGCGATCGCGAAACACACGCTGGCAAAAGCCACGCTCACGGTCACCTGGGGACGCTGATTCCCGACCGGTGGCGCATTCGTGCGGCGGTCAAGCTGCCCGCGCGGCAACCCTTCGCACCAGCCACGCCCACGCGATGCCAAGGTCCCATGCCTCGATGACGTCGCGGCGCCAACGCACCCCAGGTACACCCGGCCCACGCCCACCAGCAGCGCGACCAACAACGCGGCCGCGACGGCCAACGCGATCAGCGCGATCGCGCTCGGCAACACGGCCACGCGGCCGCGCGCCAGCCGCGTATCCTTCGGGTACATGGCTAGAATCGATCCATGCGGGTTTCGGACGGTTTATCGATGCGAGCTTTCGCCTGGATTGCGTGGTGCGCCTGTGCCCTGCTTGCATGCACCGCACTTCCCGCGGCGCGGGCCGCCACGCCACCAACGATCTTCGCTGCGGCCAGCTTGCAGCCTGCGCTCGACGAGCTGGCGCATGACGGTGCACTCGGCACGCCTGCGCCCCAGCGGGTGTATGCCGCATCTTCAGCGCTGGCGCGCCAGATCGAGGACGGCGCGCCCGCCGACGTGTTCATTTCCGCCGACGAACGCTGGATGGACGATGCCACGCGGCACGCCGCCATCGCGCCGGCCACGCGCGTGAACCTGCTCGGCAACGCACTGGTGCTGGTCGCACCCGCCGACTCCCGCGCAACGGTCGACTTGGCACACGGCGTGGCGCCTTGGCTGGCGGCGTTGGGGCGCAATG
>JAICHS010000065.1 GCA_025924775.1 Rhodanobacteraceae bacterium | reverse complement strand
CGCAGCCATGAACCGCGTATTACAGCGGCAGTCACGGCGAGCGTCAAGCATTTTTCGGCCTCAGGCGATGGCCCACAACGCGCGGTCGATATCGTGGTCAAGGCCAAATGCCTGCATCGGCACGCGACCGTTGCGGACCTGCACACCCTCGGCTCGCAGCCGGCGTGACTGTTCGCGAAATCCGCGGCTGCCACGCGGCAGGGCGATCGTGCCGTCCGCATGCAGCACCCGGAACCACGGCAGCTCCAATCCATCCGGCGTATCACGCAGCGCGGTGCCGACCAGCCGGGCGCGGCCCGGCAACCCCGCGCGCGCCGCGATCTGGCCGTAGCTGGCCACGCGTCCCGCCGGAATGGCGGCGATGGCGCGATAGATGCGTCGGTAGCGCGTGTCGGTGACGGTCTGCATGCGAGTGGCAAGGATAACCGCATCCCAGCCACGGCCCGCGCAGCCGGCAACCCGCGTATGCTGCGCGCCGTGGTTCCACGGAGCTGCCGCCATGCACTTCGATCGGGCCTGCCACCCCGCCGCGCCCCACGCAAAACTACACACGCCGGACTGGTTCGTATCCAGCCTGATGCTGGATCGCGCGCTGGACGCCGTCCTGCGGCGTGTCAAGAAGCTCGACCGCAGCCACGACATTCCCTACCTCGCCGGCTACAGCACGGACGGCAAGACCATCTACATCGATCGCCACCTGCCGACCAGCTTCAAGTACCGCGGGCGCACCATCGACGTGGACCGTTTCCTGATCATGCACGAGGAAGTTGAGAAAACCCTGATCGACCAGCTGGACCTGCACTACCTGCACGCGCACCAGATCGCGACCCGCGCCGAGGAAGCCGCGGTGCGCGCCGAACGCGTTTCCTGGCACGCCTACGACCACTTCATGCAGAAGTACGTCAAAAGCGTGGGCGACGAACGCCTGAAAAAGGTGCCGAGGGACCTCGACCTCAAGCCCTATCGCGACTACCACGATTGGGACCTGATGCGACGCATGCAAAAGGCGATCGACGACGGAAAATTGCCGCGTGCGTCGCCGGCACTGCGCAAGGAAATCGCGGCCTACAACGCGGCGTTCCGCGAACAGCACCGCGACGCCGCGCGTCCGCGCCGACCCTCAGGCAAGCGGCAAGGCCCCCGCAAGCCGCGCTGACGGCTACTGCACGCGCATGCGGCGCGCGACCACGATGCCGTAGATGCTGATCGCCAGCCAGATGACTTCCAGCAGGAACGCCGGCAGGTTGAACGTACCGAACAGCAGCGACAGCGCGACGCCCAGCGCGCCCACCGCATTCATCAACTGGTAGACCAGGCCGTTGCCGTGCAGTTTCTGCGCCTGCAGCAGGAAATACGCAACCAGTGTGACGAGCATGCCGACCAGTCCGACGATGACGGTCCAATCGACGCTGACGTTGATGTTCATGCCCGGCCTCTACGTTGCCTGACCGCTTCGAACAGGGCGACGCCCGTCGCCACCGAAACGTTCAGGCTTTCCATTGCCCCCGGCATCGGGATGCGCGCCAGCCGGTCGCAGGCTTCGCGCGTCAGGCGGCGCATGCCCTCGCCTTCGCCACCCATCACCAGCGCCGCCTTGCCCGCAAGGTCGACATCGTACAACGAGGCTTCCGCTTCGCCGGCAAGCCCGGTCAGCCACACGCCCGCGTCCTTCAACTCGCGCAGCGCGCGCGCAAGGTTGGTCGCTTCGATCAGCGGCACTCGGTCCACCGCACCCGCCGAGGCGCGCCGCACCACCGGCGTGATGCCGACCGCGCGGTCCTTCGGCACGATTACCGCCGCCACCCCCGCCGCCGCCGCGCTGCGCAGGCAGGCGCCGAGGTTGTGCGGGTCGGTGACGCCGTCCAGTACCAGGAACAAGCCGTCGTCGGCCTCAAGCAACCCCGCGAGGTCGCGTTCGGTCTTGGCCGCCGGCACCTCGTACTGCGCCACCACGCCCTGGTGGTGGGCGCGCCCCGACACCTTGTCCAGCATCGCGCGCGGACGCGCGTGCACGCGCACGCCCAGGCGCTTGGCTTCCGAAACCAGTTCGGCCACGCGCGCGTTGCGGGTGCCCTGCTCGACCAGCAGCTCAAGCACGCGCGAGGGATCGTTGGCCAACGCGCCCGCGACCGGATTGATGCCGACGATCCAGGATTCACTCATGGTGATACCGCTTGCCTCTTTGGAAACGCAGGCCAAGTCTCCATTGTCGTCATTCCGGACGCTGCATTGCGGCGATCCGGAACCCGGTGACTTTGGGGCACCAGGCGCCGCGTTCCGGGCTCTGTCCGCAGAAACCGCGAGCAGCTCCGGAATGACGAATCATGTTCATCGGTGCCGGCGCTGCTTTTCGGCCGCAACCCCCGTTTCCCCATCGCGCCCCGACACCATCCGGAAATCGATCTTGCGATCTTCCATGCTGGCACGCAGTACCTGCACGCGCACCGCGTCGCCCAGCCGGAACACCTGCCCCGTGCGATCGCCGCGCAGCTCGTGGCGGCGCGCGTCGAACTGGTAGTAATCGTTGCGCAGCTGGGTGATGTGCACCAGCCCCGACACCCGCGAATCCGCCAACTCGACAAACAGGCCGAACGAGGTAACGCCGGTGACGATGCCGTCGAACTCCTCGCCGACGTGCTTTTCCATCCACGCGCACTTGTAACGCTCGTCCACGTCGCGCTCGGCTTCCTCGGCGCGCCGCTCGGTGCGCGAACAATGCGCCGCCAGCGTCGTCATCTTGCTTTCGGTGTACAGGTACGCGGCCGGCTTGCCACCCACCAGCGCGTAGCGGATCGCCCGATGCACCAGCAGGTCGGGATAGCGCCGGATCGGCGAAGTGAAGTGCGCGTAGGCATCCAGCGCCAGGCCAAAGTGCCCTTGGTTAGCGGGCTGGTAACTGGCGAGGCTTTGCGCGCGCAACAGCACGCTGCGGAACAATTCCGCGTCGTTGCGTGCCGCCACCCGCTTCAGCAGCGCCGCGAAGTCGGCCGGCCGCACGTCGGCCAGCGGCGGCAGTTTCAACTTGTATTCGCGCAGGAACGCCAGCAGGTCTTCGTACTTGTCGGCGGGCGGCGGCGCGTGTACCCGGAACGGTGCGGGAATCTTCTTTTTCGCGAGGAATTTCGCCGCCGCGACGTTGGCCGCGATCATGCATTCCTCGATCAGCTTGTGCGCGTCGTTGCGTGCGTGCGCACCCAGCGACACCACTTCGCCGTTGTCGTCCAGCCGGTACTCCACTTCACTGGTCTCGAACTCGATGGTGCCGCGCCGCTTGCGCGCGGCGTCGAACGCCCGGTACAGCGCGTGCAGGTGCTCGATGGGCGGCAGCAACTGGCCCAGCGCGCGACGCGTTTCAGCATCGCGTTCGCCGATCGCCTGCCAAACCTGATCGTAGGTCAGGCGCGCGTGCGAACGCATCACCGCCGGGTAGAACTTCGCGCGCGTGACCTCGCCGTCCGCACTCACCCGCATGTCGCAGGCCATGCACAGGCGGTCGACGTCCGGGTTCAGCGAGCAGATGCCGTTCGACAGCGTCTCCGGCAGCATCGGCACCACGAAGCCCGGAAAGTACACCGAGGTGCCGCGATTGAGGGCTTCCGCATCCAGCCCGGTTTCCGGCTGCACGTAGTGCGAGACGTCGGCGATCGCGACGATCAGGCGATAACCGCCACCGTGCGCAGGTTCCGCGAACACCGCGTCGTCGAAGTCGCGCGAATCGGCGCCGTCGATGGTGACCAGCGGCAACTTGCGCAGGTCCACGCGGCCCGCGTATTCGGCGTCGCCGACGCGCGGTTCGACCGCCTCCGCCTCGCGCGTCGCCTCCGGCGGCCATGTGTGCGGCAGGCCGTGGCTTTCGATCGCCATTTCGACGATCAGCGACGGCTGCAGGCGTTCGCCCAGCACCGAGACGACGCGGCCGATCGGGCCGCGCTGCGACGTCGGCGGCTCGGTGATTTCCGCCACCACGATCTGGCCCGCGCGCGCGCCGTTGCGCGCATCCGGCGGAATCAGGATGTCTTGGTGCAGCCGGCGATCATCTGGATCGACCACCACCACGCCATGTTCTTCCAGCACCCGGCCCACCAGTCGGGGCGCCCGGCGTTCCAGCACCTCGCGGATCGCGCCTTGCTGGCGGCCGCGCCGGTCCACGCCCACCACCGACGCCAGTACCCGGTCGCCGTGCAGCACCTGGCGCATCTGCGCGGGCGACAGGTACAGGTCGTCGCCGCCCTCGTCGGGACGCAGGAATCCATAACCCTCGGCGTTGGCCAACACCGTCCCGGCGATCAGGCCGATGCGTTCGGCCGGCGCGAGTCCGCCGCGGCGGCTTTCCAGCAACTGGCCGTCGCGCAGCATCGCGTGCAGGCGCTTGTCCAGAGCGTCCCGCCGCTGCGCGTCATCGATCCCCAACGCTTCGGCGATCGCGCCGGCACGCAGCAGGCTCCCGCGCTCGGCCAACAGCGCCAGGATCGCCTCGCGGCTGGGAATGGGGTGCGCGTAACGCTGCGCTTCGCGCTCCGCGTGCGGGTCGACGAACGGCGTTACCGCCGGTTTGTGGTCGCGCCGGGCCGGCGGATGCACGGGGGTCTTTTGCTTGCCGCGGGTCGCGGCGGTGCGCCCGGATTCAGTGTTGGCGTGTGCGCCGCGCGGCTTGCGCGCGGCACCGGAAGGCGGACGTTGGCGTCTTGGCATAGCGCCAGCGTCGCGGAGCGGCCTGCGGAAAGCAAGCGGATTACGGTGCCTTGCCGGCCTGCAGCTGCTCGACGATGGCCAGCGAATGCTTCACGTGCTGGTCGGGCGTCAAGTGGTCGGCCGTGGACGACAGCACCTTCACAACCTTGCCGTCACGCGCCAGCACGAACGTGGTGCGCGGGAAGAAACCATGCGTCACGGCCTTGCCGGTGACGTCGGTGACACCCTTTTGCGGCGGCACCATCTTGAGGCCGTACTGCGTCGCGATCCGGCCGTCGGGATCGGACGCCACCGCGAACTTGCCGGCGCAATAATTCGGGTCGGACGAAAACTGGTTGAGCCGCGCGATCGAATCGGCCGACACGCCGATCACGGTGGTGCCGGCCTTGCGGAACTTGTCCATCTCGGTCGCGAACGTGTGCGCCTCAAGATCGCAGCCGCCCGTATAAGCCGCCGGGTAGAAATAGACCACCACCGGGCCCTTGGCCAGCGCCTGCTTCAATGAGAAGGTGAAGTCCTGGCCCGCACGACTGGCCGTCGCGGTGAAATCCGGTGCGGTCGCACCCGTGCTCAACGCCGCCCACGCTGGCACCGCCGCCAACAACGCGATCGCCAACCCCGCCACCATCGAACCTGCCCAGCGCTTGTTCATCGTCTGATCCTCCGCCAACGTCGCTACGCTAGCACGAAGCCCCCGGCATTTCAGGCTGCCTGCGGTTAAAACGCACGTTTCCGATTGACAGCCAACCGGCCATACAGCTATCTTACACGGCTCGCTGGCGCTTCGCGCCGCGGCCGGACACCTGCCCAGGTGGCGGAATTGGTAGACGCGCTAGCTTCAGGTGCTAGTGGCCGCAAGGTCGTGAAGGTTCAAGTCCTTTCCTGGGCACCAGACATCTGCAAGAACCCGCACATGCCGCGGGTTTTTTGTTGCCCGCCTTACACCTGCAGCCGGTCGCCCTTGCGCGCCACCAGTTTGTACAACGCGGGCATCAGGAAGATGCCGATGGCGAGGCGCGAGATCATGCCCGCCACGATCACCAGCGCGAACGGGCGCTGCGAATCGGTACCGACGCCGTGCGCGATGGCGGCGGGCAACAGGCCCAGCGCCGCCACCAGCGCGGTCATCACGATGGGGCGCAGGCGCAGTACGGCGGCCTGGTGCGCGGCTTCCAGCATGTCCATGCCGCCGAGGCGCAGTTCGTTGGCGCAGCTGATGTAGACCACGCCGGTCAGCACCGAAACGCCGAACAGCACGATGAAGCCGATGCCGGACGAGACCGAGAAGGGCGTGCCGGTCACCCACATCGCGAACACCGCGCCCAGCGGCGCCGACAGCAGCACGCCGACCACCGTGATCAGCGGGAACTTGAAGTTGCCGTACAGCACGAACAGCAGGCCGAAGATCACCAGCACCGTCAGCGGCAGAACCACGCGCATCTGCGCGCGCGAGGCGGTGTATTCCTTGTACTCGCCGCCCCATTCCAGACGGTAGCCCTGCGGCAGTTTTACGTCCTTGGCAACCTGCGCGATCGCGTCGTCCACCGCGCCGGCGAGGTCGCGGCCGGACACCGAAAACTGCACGCCGATATAGCGCGAGCCGTTCTCGCGGTAAATGAAGGACGCGCCGTTCGCCACCTTGATGCTGGCAAGCTCCTTCAGCGGCACCTGCTGACCGCCCGGCGTCGCCACCGGGATGTCGCCGATTTCCTGCGGATTGTCGCGGAAGCGCTTTTGCAGGCGCACCACCAGGTCGAAGGATTTCTCGCCCTGCACCACGGTGGTGGCGACGTCGCCGCCCACCGCGGCTTCGATCAAATGATTGATGTCTTCGACGTTCAGTCCATAACGCGCGATCTTCGCGCGATCGACGTCGATCGCCAGGTTCGGCTGGCCGAGCTCGTGCACCAGCGTGATGTCGGTGATGCCGCGCACGTGCTCCATCACCTGCTTGATGGCCTTGCCTTCCTTCTGCAGCGTTTGCAGGTCGGGGCCGTAGATCTTCACCGCCAGCGCGCTCTTCAGGCCCGTCTCGGCCTCGTCCACCGCGTCCTCGGCGGGCTGGGTGTAGTTGAACTGGATGCCGGGGAAACGCTCCAGCTTCTTGTCGATCGCGGCGATCAGGTCCCGCTTGTCGCGGTACTTGCCCTTCCATTCCGAATACGGCTTCAGGCCGACGAAGAATTCGTCATTGAAGAAGCCGGTCGAATCGCTGCCATCGTCCGGCCGCCCAAGTTCGGAGGTGACGGTGGTCACGACCGGAAACGACATCAGCACGTGGCGGATCTGCGGCGAAATTTCCGAGGCCTTGTCGAAGGAAATCGAGTACGGCATCGTCGCGCGGACCCACAGCGAGCCCTCGTCGAGGCTCGGCATGAACTCGGCGCCGATGCCGTGCATCATCAGGACGGCAAGGCCGAGCAGCACCGCGGACGCGATCGTCACCGGCCACGCGCGGACCTGGGTGCGCTGGAGGGTGCGAACGTACCAGGCCTTGAACTTCTCGTAGAGCGCGTTGCGGCGCTCGCGCACGCCCTTGCGCATCAGCAGGCCGCACAGCACCGGCAGCAGGGTCAGCGTCACCACCAGCGAGCCGATCAGGGCGAAGATCATGGTGTCGGCCATCGGCTTGAACAACGTGCCCGACGGGCCGGCGAGGAAGTAGATCGGCAGGAAGCTCGCGACGATCACCGCCACCGCGTACACCAGCGGCCGGTCGATCTCGCCCGCTGCCGACAGGATCACCTGCTTGAGGTCGTACTCGGTGCCCTGCCGCGCCGCGAGCTCGCGGAAGATGTTCTCGACCATGAAGATCGCGCCATCCACGAGGATGCCGAAATCCACCGCGCCAATCGACAGCAGGTTGGCCGAGGCGTTCTTCAAATCCAGACACAGGAACGCGAACAGCAGCGCCAGCGGAATCGTCACCGCGACGATGAGCCCCGCGCGGATGTCGTAGAGGAAGAACACCAGCACCACGACCACCAGCACCAGGCCGACGGTGAGGTTGTGCATCACCACGCCCTTGGTCTGGTCGATCAGGGTGGTCAAGTCGTAATACGGATGGATGCGGACGTCCTTCGGCAGGATCGCCTGGTTCAACTCCTGGGTCTTGGCCTCGACGCGCTTCAGTACATCCTCGGTCTTGGACCCGGTGAGCCCCAGGATCACGCCTTCCACCGCGTCGTCCTGGTTCATGTAGCCGAACTCGCCCAGGCGCGGCGCGATGCCGATCTTGACGGTGGCGACGTCCTTCACCAGCACCGGCGTGCCAGCGTGCACGGCCAGCACGATGTTGTCGATGTCCTGCGGCGTCTTGATGCGGCCCAGTCCGCGCACGTAGAAGAACTGGCCGCCCTGCTGGTAGAAGCCGCCGCCGGCGTTGGAGTTGTTGGCGGCGAGCGAGGCCTCGATCTGGGTGACGGACAGCCCCAGCGCCGCGATCTTCACCGGGTTCAGCAATACCTGGTACTGCATCGTGCCGCCGCCGAAGCCGGAATCGTCGGCCACGCCCGGCACCGAGCGATATTGCGGCGCGACCACCCAGTCCTGCAGGGTTTTCAATTCCATCGGCGAGCGGTCGGTACTCTGCAGCACGTAGCGGTACACCAGCCCCGAAGGCGGCGACAGCGGACCGACGCCCGGCGACACGCCATTCGGCAGGTCGATGCCCGGTAGCCGGTTGAATACCCGCTGGCGTGCGAAGTAATGGTCGGTGTCGTCGCTGAAAGTGAGCGTGACGTCCGACAGCCCGTACAGCGAAATCGAGCGCTTGGTGACGAGGCCGGGAATCGCGTTCATGCCCAACTCGACCGGTACCGTGATCTGTTGCTCGACCTCTTCCGCCGAATGCCCCGGCCACTGGCTGACGATGTCCACCATCGGCGGTGACAGGTTGGGGTACGCATCCATCGGCAGGACCTTGTAGGCCCACACGCCGGCCGCCGCCAGCGACAGCGACAGCAGCACGATCAACAGGCGCTGTTCCAGCGCGAACGCGACGACGCGATTGATCAACGACGGCTTGCGCGGTGCGCCGTCGGATGGCAGCCGGGCGTTCATTGCGACTGGATGAACTGCAGGAAGATCGAACCGTCCACCGCCACCTTGTCGCCGGGGTGGAGTCCTTCCGGGATCACGTAGCGGTCACCCGTGCGCGTGCCCAGCGTGACCGGCCGCCGCGCGTAGCTGCCATCGGACTCGACCGCGTACACGAACGGCAGGTTTTCGTCGTCGCGCAGCACCGCCGACACCGGCACCAGCAGGCCGGTGCGTGCGTCGCGCGAGCCGATGTCGACGGTCACGTACATCTGCTTCTTGAGCGCCCCGCCGGGATTGTCCACGCGCACGCGTGCCTGCACCGAGCGGGTGTCGGGATCGACCACCGCGCCGACATTGGTGACGCTGCCCGCGATGGGCTTGCCGCCATCGCCAGTCACGACCGTCGCCGGATCACCCTTCGCGACCCGCGCCACGTCGTCGCCGAACACCTGCGCCATTACCCACATGCTCGCGGTATCGGCGATGGTGAAGCAGGGCGTGGTGCCCGCAGCAAGCGTCTGGCCCGGCGCGATGGATTTCGCGACCAGCGTGCCCGCGATCGGCGCGCGGATCACGCCCTGCCCACCTGCAACCGGCTTGCCCGCCCGGATTGCCGCGATGGCTTGCGGGTCCATGTGCAACGCGGCCAGCGTCTGCAACGCGGCGGCGCGATTGGCGTCGGCGCTCGCCGCATCGGCCTGCGCCTGCGCGTTCTCGCGCGCGGAAATCGCCTGGTGCGCAAACAGGTCGCGATCGTTGGATGCCACGGCATCTGCCGCCTGCGCGGCCAGCACCGTTTGGCGATACGCGCCCGCAGCGGCGGCAAAGTCCGGCGAGGCGACTTCCGCCAGCGCCTGGCCCTTTGCGACCTGCTGGCCCTGCGTCACCAGCACCTTGGTGACCGCACCCGAGAACGGCGCGAGGATGTCGGTAGCGTGGTTGTGGTCGAAATCCACCACACCCGTGGTGGTAAGGGTGGTGCGGTACTGCGTCGGTTCGACCGTGACGACGTGGATGCTTTTTTGCTGCGCCTGCGTCAGCGTGACGTTGTGGGGTGTCGTGGATGCCGCCTGTTGCGCGGGTTTGCCGGAGCAACCGGCGAGCAAGGCCGCGGTGGCCAGCAACGCCGCGCAGCCACCGGCGCGCAAGCCCCTGCTACATGCGTAGGTTCGGTTCATGGTGCTCACTGCTTTGCAAGATTCTTGTGGTGCCACCAGCCGCCGCCCAGTGCCTGGTACAGCGCCGCGGTGTCGGCGAAACGATTGGCTTCGGCGGCGACCAGCGCGATGCGCGCCTGCTGGTACGCCTGTTCGGCGGCCAGCAATTCGAAACTGCCGATGTAACCGTGCTTGAGTTGCAGCTGCGCCAGGTCCAGCGTGGTCTTCGCGGCTTGCTCGGCCTTGGCGGCGGCCTGCAAACCCCGCGCGTCCTGGTCCAGCGCGACCAGCGTGTCGGCGACGTTCTGGAACGCCGTCAGGACCGTGCCGCGGTATTGCTCCGCGGCTTCGACGTAGGCAGCTTTCGCGGCACGCTCCTGATGCATGAGCTGGCCGCCTTCGAAGATCGGCGCGGTCAACGACGCGGCCAGGCCCCAGAACCCGGTGCCGGAGGCGAATACCCTGGAGATCGCGAGCGCGGAACTGCCGGCGTTCGCGGTCAGCTCGAGCTGCGGCAAGCGTTCCGCCGCCGCGATGCCGATGGCGGCGCTGGCCGCGTGCAGGTTGGCGCGCGCCTGGCGCACGTCGGGGCGCTGCGCGACCAGTTGCGAGGGCAGGCTGAGCGGCAGGTTGGCGGGCAGCGCAAGGCTGGACAGCTCAAGCGGGCCGGCCGGCGCCTGGTCCGGAAACGCGCCCACCAGCACCGCCAACGCGTGCTGCGCCGCGGCCTGCTGTTTCACCAGCGCCGGCAGCGACACTTCGGCCTGCGCCAGCTGCGTTTGCTGCGCGGCGACGTCCAGCTTGCTGGCATCGCCTTTCTGGAAACGCAGTTGCAGGATCGCCAGGCTGTGCTGCGCGATCCCGATGGATTTGCGCGTGGCATCCACCTGCTCGCGCAACGCGGCCGCCTCGACCGCGGTCACCACCACATTCGAGGTCAACGTG
>JAICHS010000064.1 GCA_025924775.1 Rhodanobacteraceae bacterium | reverse complement strand
GGGGGCGGGTCCGCATCAGCGCCCGCCTGATCGATGGCGAGACCGACAATGACGTCTGGGCCGACCGCTACGATCGCGATGCCGGCGACATTTTTGCGGTCAACGACGAAATTTCCGCGGCGATCGTGAGGGCGCTGCGGCTGCAACTGCTGCCCGAAGAGCGGCGGGCGATCGGGCGCCGCCGCACCGACAACGCCGAAGCGCACAACCTGTACTTGATGGCAAGGCGGTTGTACGTGACGCGCCTCGAGGCCGACGTGCGCTCGGTGCAGGCCATTGTGCGGCTGTGCGAGCGCGCCACCGACATGGACCCGAATTATGCGCAGGCCTGGGCGCTGATGGCGATGGGCTATCGCGGCCTGCGGGAACTCGGCGTGCAAACCGATGACGGGATGGCGGCGGTCACGCGCGCGCTGGAGCTGGACTCGGGGTTGGCCGAAGCCCACGCGACCAAGGCCTACATCCTGCAGGTCAACGGGGCGTTGGACGAGGCCGTCGCCCAGGCCGGCATTGCGCTGGATTTGGACGCGGATTCCTACGAGGCCAATCGCACGGCGGCGCGGCTGGCGTACCAGTTGCACCGTTTCGCTGACGCCGTGCGCTATTACGAAAAGGCGGCGCGCATCATGCATTCGGACCTCAACTCGCCAATGATGCTGGTGAGCTGCCACCGCGCGACGGGCGACACGGCCAGGCTGCACGGCGCGGCCGAGATGGCGTTGCGGCGCGCGGACGAAGTGCTTGCGCGCGACCCGAACAATCCGGTCGTCATCGCCTACAGTGCCAACGCACTGGCGGCGCTGGGCGAAGGCGAACGTGCAAAGCGGCGCACCCGCCGCGCGCTGCTGCTCGATCCGGACAACTGGAACATCCGCTACAACTTCGCCTGTGCCCTTAACGCGTATCTGGGCGACCGGGCGGGTGCGCTGGAAACGCTGGAACCCTTGGTGGCGGGCATCTCGAGCTCGCTCCTGACCTACCTCAAGGGCGATCCGGATCTGGGCTCGCTGCACGCTGATCCGCGGTACCAGGCGCTGATCGCGGCCGCGGAGGCGAGGCTTGCAGCCGGCGGGGCGTCGAAGGTTGCGTGCTAGTTGCGGATTGCGCCGCCGCGTCCGGCCATGCCGCGGGCGCCGGTGTCACGGGGAGGTGGTCGCCGTGGGCTTCACGGTGAAGTCACGCTCGTTCTCTGCAGCCGGCCCCGCCAGCGCGCGAACCTGCGCATGAGGGCCGCGCCCTCGTCGCCAACCGGATGCCGCGATTCCACGCCATGCATGCCCGTTACGGACAACCTGCTGCAGGTTCCAGAGGTCATCGTCATGAACTTTCGCGCAATCTCCGTCGCCATCGTCCTTGCCGGGCTCGCCGGCACCGCGGTCGCAGCCGGGCAGGGCAGGACCATGCAATCCGTGACCGTCACCGGCACCCCGGTGTCCGCGTGCACGCCGCCGAACGACAGCAGCCGGCACGCCTGTGATGCCTACAATCAGATGCTGCGGGCCAACTTCAGCACCCGCGAGATCGGCATGTTGTTCGGTTACCAGACGGCTTATCCGGAAAGCCTGGCCGGCGGCGTAGATCGCCTGCAGCACCGTTACCAGGTCGTGCTGCAGGAGTTCGTGGCCGCGCAGCAGCGGGCCGAAGAGGCGCGCGTCGCCGCCAAGTAGCCGGACGCCTGGCCGCACTCATCCAGGTGTCCGCTTTCAACGCCCCGCATCGCGGGGCGTTTTTTTGTGGCTCAGCGCGGCACGCGGTAGCCGCCCGGCACGCCGTTTGGCGACAGCGTGAGTTGCCACAGCTGGTCGCGGCGCGTGCGGAAGGTGGCGGTCGAACTGCAGATGTAATAACGCCACATGCGGCGGAAGCGCTCGTCGTAGCGCGGATTGCCGGCGGCGAGTTGCGGCCAGGCGGCGTCGAAGTTGGCCAGCCATGCCATCAGGGTCTTGTCGTAGTCGGTGCCGAAGTTGTGCCAGTCTTCGACCACGAACAGGTCCTCCAGGGCGGGCGCGACCTGCGACGCCGCGGGGATCATCGAGTTCGGGAAGATGTATTTCTCGATCCACGGGTCGGGGCGGCTGGGCTTGCCGTTGGTGCCGATGCAGTGCAGCACGGAAAGGCCGTCGGGTTTCAGGCAGCGCTTCACGACTTCGAAATAGGTGCGGTAATTCTTCCAGCCGACGTGTTCGAACATGCCGATGGAATACACCGCGTCGAACGGCTCCTGGAGTTCACGGTAGTCCTGCAGGCGGATCTCGATCGGCAGGCCCTTGCACAGCTCGCGCGCGAATTGCGCCTGCTGTTCGGATACCGTGACGCCGACGCCCGACACGCCATATCTTTCGGCGGCGTATTTCAGCGCCTCGCCCCAGCCGCAGCCGATGTCGAGGATCTTCATGCCGGGTTGCAGCCGCAGCTTGCGGCAAATGAGGTCGAGCTTGGCTTCCTCGGCGGCGTCGAGATTGTCGGCATCTTTCCAGTAGCCGCAGGAATACACCAGCCGCTTGCCCAGCATTTTCGCGAACAGGTCGTTGCCGATGTCGTAGTGCGCCTTGCCGATCTTGAATGCCTTGCGCCCGCGCTGCATGTTGATGAAACGCGCGCGCAGGTGCGCACGCAGCGCGTCGAAGTCGCGTAGGTGCTCGTCCAAGTGCGCGCCCAGCACGTGGAAAAAAAACTGGTCCAGCGCCTGGGTGTCCCACCAGCCGTCCATGTAGGCCTCGCCGAGGCCCAGCGAGCCATGCGCGAACACGCGTGCGAACACGCGTTCGTCGTGGACTTTGAGATCCCAAGGGCGGTCGCCGTCGATGCGCACGTCGGCGTGCACCAGCAGGGCCTGCGCTTTTTCGCGCAGCGCCTGGTCGTGGCGGCTCAGGGGCTCCGCGGGGTCGGTATTGGTCGCAAGGTCGTTCATCACGCGCTCCTTGGTGGGGACCTCAGGCTCCACAAGAGTGGGCACGCCACCAGCTGCAGCACCAGTGCGGCGACCACTGTGTAGAGCGGATTTACATCGTACAACACGCCGAGCAGCACGCTGCCCAGGAACCATGCGCTGCCGTAGATGGCGTTGAACACGCCCATCACCGTGGCGCGGCGCTCGCGCGGGATGCGCTGGGCCACCGCTGCGCGAAACAGCGAGTCGTGTGCGCCGAAGCCGATGCCCCACAGCACCATGCCGGCCAGCGCGGCCCAGTCGCCGCCCAGGAACACCAGTGGCGCGTACAGCGCCGGCACCAGTGTGGTCCATAGCAACACCGACAGCCCCCGCCGGTCGAACAGCCTGCCCAGCACCAGCGCGGTCAGGCCGCCCGCGAGGCTGGCGACCGCGTACAGCACGGGCACCACGTCGTTGCCGACCACGTGGTCGCGCGCCAGGTGGAACGCGATCAGCGCAAAATCCGAATAGCCCGCGGCGATCAGCGCGGTCGCCACCAGGAACACCTTGAGGTCGCGCAGGGCGCGGGCGTCGGCGACTTCCGGGATCGGGCGCGGATCCAGTTGCTGCGGCTGGGGAAACTTCATGCGCGCGATCACCAGCGTCGCCAGCGCGCCCAACGCCGGCAGCAGCAGCCAGGCGAAAGCGTGCCGGTAGCCGCCGTGCAGAAACAGCACCAGCGCCGCGATCAGCGGGCCGAGCACCGCGCCGATCGAGTCCAGTGCCTCGTGCAGGCCGAAGGCCCAGCCGGCGCCGCCCATGTCCTTGGCCGCATAGGAAAGCATCGCGTCGCGCGCCGGCGTGCGCAGCGCCTTGCCGCTGCGTTCGGCGATCACCAGCGCCGCGGCGACCGGCCAGTTGCCCGCCAGCGCCAGCGCCGGCACCGCCAGCAGGTTGATGCCGTAGCCGACGATGGTGATCGTCCAGTAGCGTTTGGTCTTGTCGGCCAGCGCGCCGGTGAACAGGCGCAGCACGTAGCCCAGCAACTCGCCGCCGCCGGCTACCACGCCGACGATCGCACCGGTTGCGCCCAGCGTGCCAAGGTACGGGCCCCAGATCGAGCGCGAGCCCTCGTAGGTCATGTCCGCGAACAGGCTGACTACGCCCAGCAGCACCACGAAGGTGAGTGCGCGCTTGGCCGCGGCGCGGGCAGGGGCCGGGGCGGCCGCGCTCACTTGCCGGCGCCACCGAGCGTGCCGAACTCGGCGGGGAAAATTGCGTAAAACATTTCGAGGCCTTCTTCGCGCACGCGCGCCAGCATTTTGTCCGCGGCTGCCCGCGGCACCACGAAATCCACGCGGACGGCGACCTGGCCGGCCAGCTCCAGAAAGTGCGCTTCATGGGTGACGCCGTGGCGTCCGTAACCGGCGATCGAGCGGAACGCGGTGCCGCCCGACAATCCCAGTTGCTTGGCCTCGGCGAGCAGCCAGTCGTACAGCAGTACACCCGCGTGGCGACGGTTTTCGTGCACGAAAAAACGCAGATACACGCCCTGGGTGGACGCCGTGTCGTTCATGCGAAGTGCCTTAGCAAGGCCTGCGTCAGCGCGAAACCCAACAGTGTCATGGCCAGCGTGCCGATGACGTGAACGCCGACGATGGCGAAGGTCCAGCCGTATTGCTGGCGCAGCAGCAGCGTGACCGTCTCCCCGGAAAACGTCGAAAAGGTGGTCAATCCACCCAGAAACCCGGTGGTGATGAACACGCGCGTTTCGGGCGCCAGCGACTGGAATTGCACGAACGCGCCCAGGATCAGCCCCATCAGCAGGCCGCCCAAAAGGTTGGCGGTCAGCGTGCCCAGCGGCAGGGTGGGGAAGATCGGGTTGAACCAGACGCCGAACAGGTAGCGCAGGCAGGCGCCGAGGAAGGCGCCGCATCCGGTGGCGAGCAGGGCGTAGATCAGCATGTTGAGCATCCGACTCCATGGGAAGGTGGTCGGGAACCGTGCGCGCTGCGTTTTGCGGACGCAACACCTACGCGCCGGAAACCCGGTGGCGTAGGCATCATCAGCCGGCGAACCGGCGGTTCAGGGAGGCATGCCATCTCCCGTGTGCAGCGCGCATGGTAGCGGAACGGTGCGCGTCCGCGTCAAGTCGATATCAACGGTAGAAACGGCGGCCGAGTGCCGCGGACCGTCAAGCAGGCCGCGGCAGCAGACCGCGCGCTTCCAGGAATGCACGCGCGTCTTCGGCATCGCGTTCAAACCATGCGCGTGCCGAACCCAGCCGGAACGAGTAGCCCCACGCGTCCATGTCGGCCAGCGCGCGCGCGCGCCCGAAGCCGGGGACGGCATCGGCCAGCACGATCTGCAGGTAACAGGTCGCGTCTTCCTCTTCCAGGGAATCGCTGGCGTCGGTGTGGATGGCTGCGCGCCGCGCGGGATCGGCCACCAGCAGGTGGCAGGCTTCGTGCAGCAGCGAGTGCACCGGCGTGTCCGCACGGGCGTAAACCCGGGATGCGATCACGCCGGCTTCGGGCTCGCCCCAGTAGCTGCCGGGTATCGCTGCATTGTCGGCGACGCGCACCAGCTCCAGCCCGTGGCGCGCGAGCAACGCGGAGGGCGCCTCAAAGCCGATGTCGGCAATACGAACGACCGTTGCACCGGGCGCCGCGGTCCCCTCGCCCCCGATCTCGCCCGGAAGTGGGGACGATGCGCGCAGGGCGCTCGGCGGGTGGGCGGGAAACGTCGCGTTCATGTCAGTCGACACGCACGGCAGGGTACGCTCAGGTGCCCGTGGCCGCCTTGACTTCGGGCAACGCCACCGACAGTTCCAGCACTTCGCCGTCGCTGCTGCGTTCGAGGTTGATCTGCACCGCGTCGGTATCCACATGCACGTATTTGCGGATGACTTCCAGCAGTTCGTTGCGCAGCAGCGGCAGGTAATCGGGGCCGTCGCGCGTCGCGCGTTCCTGCGCGACGATGATGCGCAGGCGCTCGCGGGCGATGTTGGCCGTGTTCTTGGGGCGTGGGCGCAGGAAATCGAGCAAGCTCATGGCGTCCTCCTCAGGTACCGAACATCCGTTTGAAGAAACCCTTCTTGGGCGCTTCCAGGAAGCGCATCGGCAGGTCGTCGCCCAGCAGCCGCCCGACCGCGTCGGCGTAGGCCTGGCCGGCGATGGATTCGGCGTCGTGGATCACCGGCACGCCCGAGTTGGAGGCGGCCAGCACCTGCTCGGATTCCGGGATCACGCCCAGTATCGGAATGCCCAGGATTTCCTCGACGTCGTGCACGCTCATCATCTCGCCGGCTTCCACGCGCACCGGGTTGTAGCGCGTCAGCAGCAGGTGCTGCGGGCCGGGGCCTTCGCCCTTTTCGGCGCGCCGCGTCTTGGATGACAACAGGCCCAGGATGCGGTCGGAATCGCGCACGCTGGAAACTTCCGGATTCACCACCACCACCGCGCGATCGGCGAAATACATCGCCAGGTGCGCGCCTTTCTCGATGCCCGCGGGCGAGTCGCACACGACATAGTCGAAACTGTCCTTGGCCAGTTCGTCCAGCACGCGCTCCACGCCATCCTGCGTCAATGCCTCCTTGTCACGGGTCTGCGAGGCGGCCAGCACGTACAGGTTGTCGTAGCGCTTGTCGCGGATCAGCGCCTGCTTCAGCGTGGCTTCGTTCTGGATCACGTTGACGAAGTCGTACACCACGCGCCGCTCGCAACCCATGATGAGGTCGAGGTTGCGCAGGCCGACGTCGAAATCGATGACGGCGGTCTTGTGGCCGCGCCGGGCCAGGCCGGTGGCGAGCGAGGCGGACGTGGTGGTCTTGCCGACGCCGCCCTTGCCGGAGGTGATGACGATGGTTTCGGTCAAGGGAAGTGCTCCGTGGATGCAGGTGCGTGGGTGAGGGGTGGTCAATCGCGCCGATTATCAGGGCGGCGTCTGAATGTTTGGTGTCACAACGGGATGATCTGCAGGCGTTCCTGCTCCAGCCGGATCTGCACGGCGTGTCCCGCAACGTCCGCGGGCAATTCCTCGAACACGCGGTAGTGGCCGGCGATCGAAACGATTTCGGCGCGGAACTCGCTGCAGAAGATGCGCGCGGCCTTGTCGCCCAGCGCGCCCGCGAAAGCACGTCCGCGCAATGCGCCGTACACGTGGATGTTGCCATCGGCCAGCACTTCGGCGCCGTTGGCCACCGTGCCGACCACCACCAGGTCGCAACCCTGGGCATACACCTGCTGGCCGGTGCGTACCTGCTGGTGGTGCTGTAAAGCGGTAACGGCCTCGCCGGGCTGCGGCGGGGCCGCGGGCGTGACGTCGCGGGCCGTGCGTTCCACGGGCGGCGTGGCCGGGTCGGCAGGGTGTGCCGTGCGTTCGAACTGGGCACGAAACTTGGCAATCAGTGGCAGGTGGAGCCGCCGTGCCAGCGCGTCGGTGGCGTCATCGCCATAGGCCAGGCCGACCGGCAGCATGCCGGCGCCGCGGATGCCCCCGAGCAACGCCCCCACGGTGGCGTCGTCCGGCTGTGTCGGCAGGAACGACAGGTCGACCACCACCGGCGCGCGTTCGAACAGCGCCGGGGCTTCGCGTACGCGGATTTCAAGTGCCGTGCGCAAGGCCGCGGGATCGGTGCTGCGCACGCGCACGTTGGCGATGCCGACCTGTCCGAAGCGCAGGTCCGCGGCTTCCAGGGCTTCGGCGCTGGCGCCGGACGGGCGTGCGTTCATGCCTGGCCCGCCGCGCGCAGCACGGTTGCGCCGGTCGGTAATTCGCGTTGTGCCAGCCACGGCAAGGCGGGCAACCCGCGGGCGTAGGTATCGCGCACGAACGGGTAGCACTCCAGTTGCTTGATCAGCAGGCTGACGCGGCGGCCCGATTCGGGCATCACCTGCTGGCCGGCCTCGTGGAACCCGAAGATGCCGTGGAACAGCACGGCCACGTCGTCGCGCGGTTCCAGGAATACCTCGCAGGCAAGGTTGGGCGAGCGCACCTCGGCGTAGCTTTGCACGTCGGCGTAGAACATGCGGCCCAGACCGTGGCCCCGGTGCAGGTCGCCGATCACCACGCGGTCGATGTACACGAAGTGCTCGCAATGCGCGCGGAACCACTGGAAGTTGGAGCTTGTGTGCGGCGTGGTGTCGCGCAGCGCGATCAGGAACCCGGCCAGATGGCCGTCCACTTCGGCAACCCGGAAATAGTCGGCGTGGTGGAAGAAGCGGTCGAGTTGGGCGGCGTCCAGCGGCAGGATGGATGCCCCCGCGGTGTTGTTGAGCCCCATCACGGCGGCGAGGTCATCCGCGCGTACATCGCGAAGGGTAAGGTTTGGCGTCAACGTCATGGCGTGGATTCTGATTGCGGGCCGCGAGCGGCCGTCTCGGCAGCCGTCAATTCGGCATTATCGCATGCCACCCACCGTTGTCGCGAAAGCGGCCGCGCGGGCGGCCCGCCGGCGCGGCCGCTGGGTTATGATCGGCGCGTGCGACACCTCTCGATCAGCCACGTCGCCCTGCTGCGGTTCGCGGGGTTCATCACGTACGCCTGCGTGGGCGTGCCGTTGATCCAGCGCGACTGGATGTCCAGCGCGTTGTCCGAAGGCAGCAACCCGGTGCACGTCGCGCGCGCCCTGCACGCGCAGAACCACACCGACATCCTGTTGTGGGCGCTCAGCTACGCGGTGTTCGGCGTGGCGTACTGGCTGCTGACTCGGAGCCTCGACTCGCGCCGCTACTGGAGCGTGAAGTTGCTGGGCTTACTGGTGCTGACCTGTTCGGCGCTCGCGATTTCCTGGTTCAGCGCCAGCGGCGTGGGCGCATTGCTGCTGATGGTGGTGGGCATGGTGCTGCCGTGGCTGCTGCCGCTGCCGGCCGCGATCGCCTGGCTGGTGCTGCAGAACGTCGCCTGCATCGCGGTGTTCGCCACCTGGGCGTTTCCGCATTTCACGCTGGGCGGGGCGACGCTGCAGGCGGGCCTGTACTTCGGCAACTCGGTGATCGTGTTCATCGCCTCCGAAGTGGTGCGCCAGCAGGCCAATGCGCGCGAAGAGCAGCGCCAGCTGAATTCGGAACTGCGCGCCACGCGCGCGCTGCTGGCGGAATCCAGCCGGCTGTCCGAGCGCATGCGCATCGCGCGCGAGCTGCACGACCTGGTCGGCCATCACCTGACGGCGCTCAGCCTCAACCTGGAAGTGGCCGGACACCTGGTGGTCAACGAGGCCGCGTTCGACCACGTCACGCGCGCGCGCAACACCGCCAAGCGGCTGCTGGCCGATGTGCGCGAGGTGGTCAGCGAACTGCGCGACGACGAGGGCATCCAGTTGACCGACGCCCTGCGTGATTTGACCGAAGGCGTGCCGGGGCTCGCGGTGCACCTGGAATTGCCGCCGCGCTTCGCGGTAGGCGATTCGCGGCGCGCGCAGGTGCTGCTGCGCTGCACCCAGGAAATCATCACCAACGCGGTGCGACATGCGCGTGCACGCAACCTGTGGCTGCGCTTCGAGGAAGGCGAGGGCGGCAAGCTGATGCTGAAGGCCAGCGACGATGGCCGCGGCGCGGGCGAGTTCAAGCCCGGCAACGGCTTGACCGGCATGCGTGAGCGCCTGGCGGCGGTCGGGGGCAAGCTGGCCATCCAGACGCAGCACGATCGCGGGTTCATGCTGGAAGCGTCACTGCCGATGGAAAACGTGACGTAAGCTGGTGTGCAATGACGTCCGGCGGCGCATACGTCGCCGGTAGCGACCGGCAGGGTGGGCACGCCGGTTTTCTCTGGAGAGGGCAAATCGATGATTTCCGTGTGTCTAGTGGATGACCAGACACTGGTGCGCCAGGGCATCCGCTCGTTGCTTGAGCTGTCACCCGAAATCCAGGTGGTGGCCGAATGCAACGACGGGGTCGCCGCACTGCAGCAGATCCCCGAGATCAAGCCCGACGTCGTGTTGCTGGACATGCGCATGCCCGGCAAAAGCGGGCTGGACGTGTTGAACGAGCTGTCGGCCGCCGGCAAGGTGCCGCCGACCATCATCCTGACCACCTTCGATGACGACCAGTTGGTGCTGGCGGGCCTCAAGGCGGGCGCGCGCGGCTATCTGCTGAAGGACGTGTCGCTGGAGCAGCTGGTGGATGCGGTGAAGACCGTCGCCGGTGGCGGCTCGCTGATCGCGCCGGTCGTCACCCAGCGTCTGCTGGCGGGCGTCAACCGCATCAACAACCAGTTCAGCAGCCTCGGCCAGCCCGACCCCTTGACCGAGCGCGAGACCGAGATCCTGCGCCTGATGTCCGGCGGCTACAGCAACAAAGAGATCGCCAATTCTTTGAAGGTGGCCGAAGGCACCGTCAAGAACCACGTCTCCAACATCCTTTCCAAGCTGGGCGTGCGCGATCGCACGCGGGCGGTGTTGAAGGCCCTCGAACTGGGAATCGTGTAAGCGTCACCGCGTTGCGCGGGTGCAGTTCTGCGCGCGGCGGCGCGGACGCGCCGAGGCAACCTGAAGGCGCGCCGGCGTGTGTCGAATGGGGGCATGGCGCGAAACCCGCGAAGCCGCTAACATCCGGCATTCGTGTTTTTCACAACGACGCGGCACCTGTCGGCATTGCCGGCATGGGCAGGCGCCAACCAAGCGTACCAGCCGTTCGGAGATTCCTGGCATGACCCGTGTGCTCGAATTCGTCGTCGCTCTGATCATCGTGTTTATCCTGGCCGTGATCGTGGGCCTGTTCCTGCCCAGCCACGCGCACATCCAGCGCTCGATCGAAATCAGCCATAATCCGCAGCACATCTATGACGTCCTCAACAACTTCAGGCGCTTCGACGACTCCGCGGGCGCCGGCCTGAAGGCTCTGGACCCGGGCGTCAAGTTCTCGTTGTCCGGCCCGGCGTACGGGCCCGGCGCCACCGTCAGCTGGCAGGGCGATCCGGCGATCGGCGGTGGCAAGCTGGTGAACAAGTCGGGCAGCATCGACATCACCAACAGGAGCACCGTCACGTGGGATCTGACCAACGACTGGCACGGCAAGAACAAGGTGTTCACGCTGGAGGTGGGGCC
>JAICHS010000063.1 GCA_025924775.1 Rhodanobacteraceae bacterium | reverse complement strand
CCGTTCTAGTCTCGGCGCTCGCTTGACCTTGGCCAATCCCGAACCTGATTCGCGCTACACGTCAGCAGCCATATCTTTCGTCGTCATTCCGGGTTCCGCCCGTAAACAGCGCGGACGGCCCCGGAATGACGATTTCTTGCTGACATGCGACGCCAATCAGGATACCGAAAGCCCTTCGTCGCGGAGGGCTTTTGCGTACTGGCCACCGATCAGCGTGGCGGAAACGACGGCGGCGCGTCGACCGGATCGCTGCCCCAGGTCTTGTCGGGCGTTGCACCCAGCGTGAAATGCAGGGTGCCGCCGTGCAGCGCGAAGGCTTCCGGCAGCCAGGGTTTGTTCCACGGTTTGCCGTCCAGCGCCAGTGCGTGCACGTACAGGTTGGCGTGGCTTGCAGCGGGCGCTTCGATCTGGACGTCCCCGCCGGGGCGATGGATCACCGCGCGCGGGAACAGCGGGCTGCCCAGCAGCAATTCGGCCCGGCCCGGGATGCCCGGATACAGGCCCAGCGCGGCCCAAACGTACCACGAGGACATTTCGCCGAGGTCGTCGTTGCCGGGGATGCCGCCGGGCGTGTTTTTCCAGATCGTGTCCAGCACTACGCGCACGGCCTTCTGGGTCTGCCACGGCAGGCCCGCAAAGTCGTACAGCCAGGGCGTGCCGATCGATGGCTCGTTGTTCAATTCCGGGTGCAACGGGCCGGCGTGGGTCAGTGCCCAGTTGCCATGCCGGTCGTGGAAAAACGCATCCAGCCGCGCGACGGCCTTGGCGCGGCCACCCATGGCATCGAATAGGCCCTCGACGTCAAACGGCACCATCCACAGGTATTGCGCGGCACTGCCCTCGACGAAGCCGTCGTCGGTGCCGGGCGTGAACGCGGGCCAGGAGCCGTCGGCGTTGCGGTTCTGGATGTAACCTCCCCCGGGTGTCGCGTGTGGGTTGAACAGGTTGCGCCAGTAACCCGAGCGAGCCAGGAACAACGTGTGCCCGGCGGGGTCGCCGGCGGCGAGTGCCAGTTGCGACAGCGCGAAGTCGGCCGTCGCGTCTTCCAGCGTTTCGCCGGCGCCACCCCACGCGTGCGATTTCGTGGCGATGTAGTGCAGTTGCAGCCACTGGTCGAGCGAGGGACGCTGGCCGACGCATTCGACGTTGCAGCCGGCGTCGCTCAAGTCGTTGGCGCTGACGTGGGTGGCCGCGTACTTGAGCGATGCATAGGCGCCCCTGATGTCGAAGTCCCGCCCGCCGAAGGCGACGATGCCTGCCAGTGCCGGCGCGGATGGATCGCCCGCCATCACGTGGGTGCCGCCGGACGCGTGGGTCCAGCGATCCCACTCGCCGTGGTTCTGTCGCGCCTGGTTGTACAGCGATTGCGCGATGTCGCTGCCGACCTTCGGCAGCAGCCAGGTCACGAGCTGCAGTTGCGAGCGGTACACGTCCCAGCCGGAGAAATTGGCGTACTGGGTTTTCTGCGCGCCTTCGACACGCTGGGTTTTCTGATCGAAGCCGCGGTATTCGCCGTCGATGTCGCTAAAGGTGTTGGGTTCCAGCAGCGCGTGGTACAGCGCGGTGTAGAACGTGGCGCGCTGATCGGGGGTGCCGCCTGCGACCGCGATTCGATCGAGCAGCGTGTTCCAGGCATCGTGCGCGCGTTGGCGCACCCCGGCCAGCGTGGTGCCGCGCGGGATTTCCGCCCGCAGGTTCGCCTGCGCGTTCGCGGCACTGACGTAGGAGATGCCCACGCGCACCACGACGTCGCTGCCCGGTGCGAAACCCACCCATGCGCCGGAGCCCTTGCGGGGTGGCGGGAAACCCTTGTCGCCGTAGCTGGTGCCGCCGCGCGCCGACGTGGCGCCGGCGCGCACCGTGGCATCGTGCCAGGTGCCGGTTGCTGTGAACGGCCGGTCGAACTTCGCAACGAAATACAGCGTGTAGTAGCTGCGCCGGTCGGCCTTCGACAAATAACCGCAGAAGTTGCCGCTGGTGACCGAACCGCTGACGGTTTGCGTTTTGCGGTCGAGCGTGATTTCCGCATCGCTGCTGCCGACTTCCGAATCCGACGCGCGCAGCAGCAGGTTGGCGGGTTCGCCTTCCGGAAACTTGAAACGGGCGGTGCCGCTGCGCAGCGCGGCGGCAAGTTCCACCGCGACGCCGTTGGCAAGCCTGACGCGATAGTCACCGGGTGCGGCGTGTTCGTCGGCATGCGAAAAGTTGGCGGCGTAGCGCGCGTCGGTCGCGTCGAGTGCCGGTGAACTCGTGATCGCAACCGTCACCGGCATGAACGGGATGTCACCGCTGGCGCCGCGGCAACCGGTACCAGACAGGTGCGTCAGGCTGAAGCCGCGGATGCGGGTGGCGTCGTACTGATAGCCGCCCGGCGCCGCGGCGCGGTCGTGCTGACCCCTGGTGTTTTCGGGACTCCACTGCAACATCCCGAACGGCAGCGTGGCGCCGGGAAAGGTGTTGCCACCGTTGCGGCTGCCGATCAGCGGGTTGACTGAGTCGGCGGGTCCGCTTGTCTGTGCGGGGGCGGCTGCGCAGCACAGCGACAAGGCCAGCGTCGCCGCGACGCATGCCAGGTGGCGGGCGTGGTTCACAGCGAGCGCCCGCTGGCCGCATCCGCGCCGCCCACCACATTGAGCACCTCGTAGCACGCGCCCATGTTGTGGTAGTCGGTCTTGCCGGCGTCGCTTTTCTCGTCGCTGTATTTGCGGCCGTCGCGGGTGAGGATGCGGTACCAGCCGCCGTGCGCGTGATCAACGAAGTGATCCCACGCATAGCCCCACAGGCGTCGGTACCAGTCCCAATACTTTTGCTCGCCGGTGCGGTCGGCCAATAACGCCGCACAGGCCAGGGATTCGGCCTGCACCCAGTGGTACTTGTCGGCATCGCAGATGGAGCCATCCGGCGCGAAGCCGTAGCACAGGCCGCCGTATTGCGCGTCCCACGCGCGCACGACCGCGGTATCGAACAGGTGCCGCGCGGTCGGCAACAGCCAATCCGCGTCGACGTGGCGGCCGAGGATCAGCAGCAGCTTGGCCCACTCGGCCTGATGGCCGGGCTGGAAACCCCACGGGCGAAACAGGTCCCGTGGGTTGTCCTTGTGGTACTCCCAGTCGATTTCCCAGTACGCATCGTAGTGTTCCCACACCAGGCCGCCGGCCTTGGCCGCCTGCCGCCGCGTCATGTTGTCGGCCAGCGTGTAGGCGCGGTCGAGCCAACGCTGCTCGCGGCTGGCCTCGAATGCGGTCAGCATCGCCTCGCACATGTGCATGTTGGCGTTCTGGCCGCGGTAATCCGAGAAGTGCCACGTGGCGTCGGCCTCGTCGCGGTACAGGCCGTACTCGGCATCCCAGTAGCGCCGCTCAAGCATCTTCCAATGCTCGTCCATCCACGCCGCGGCCTCGGCGATGCCGGCCATGCGTGCCTGCGCGTAGGCGACCAGGGCGAACGCGGCGCCGTAGCCGTGGTTGGTGGTGTCGACCGGCTGACCGTCACGCAAGGTCCAGTGATAGCCGCCGGTCGCGGGGTTCAAGTGCGCATCGCGGATAAACGCGACGCAGTGGCGTGTGCCGTCGAGGTATTCGGCGCCGCCGAAATGGCGCGCATACATCGCGTAGTCGAACACGAAACGCGCACTGCTGACGAGGTGGCGGTCCACGCGGTCGTAGATCGTGCCGTCGTCCTTGTAGTAATGGAAGCAGCCGCCAGCCGGGTCGAGGCAGTGCGGGTGGTAGAACGCCATGGTGTCGCGGATGTGCTGGCGCAGGAAATCGGGTGAACGGAAATCGGGCAGGTCGGTCATGGGTGCTGCTCCAGGAATGTTTCAACCTCGCTGCGCGTCGGCATCGCCGCGAACGAGCCGGTGCGGGTGACGGCCAGCGCGCCGCAGGCGGCGGCGAAGCGCAACACGGGATCGCGCCTCGCGGAATCGGTGGCGAACGCAGCGAGGTTTTCACTGCACGCAGCTTGTTGTACAAACCCGTGCAGGCAGCCGCCGACGAACGCATCGCCCGCGCCGGTGGCATCGATCGCGCGTACCGGGAAAGTCGGGGCTTGTCCTGCCTGGTCGCGCGTAAACCAACGCACCGCATGCGCGCCGTCGGTGACCACCATGAACTGCGCGTGGTCTTGCCACAACCGGGCAAAGGCTGCCGACTCGCCACCCACGGATGCGGCAAGGAATGTGAGCTCTTCCGCGCTCAATTTGATGAAATCCGCCAACGCCAGTGCCCGCCAGATGGTGGGCGCGGGATCCTCTCCACGCGGCCACAACGCCGGACGCAGGTTCATGTCGAAGCTGACCAGCGCACCCGCAGTGCGCGCGCGCGCCATGCCGCGCAAGGTGGTGGCGGCCGATGCAGGTTCGGTCATGCTGCACGAACCCGCGTGGAACAGGTTGTCGCCCGCGAAGATCGCGGGGTCAAAATCGGCGTCGCGAAACAACAGGTCGGCCGATGGCGGCCGATAAAAGCTGAAACTGCGATCGCCACGCGCATCGTGCGAGACAAACGCCAGCGCGGTGTTGGCGGCGTCGGTGCGGCGGGTGTGGCGGGTGTCCACGCCCGCGTCGGACAAGCCTTTCAGCAGCAGGTCGCCGAACACGTCGCGGCCGAACATCCCGACGAACGCACTGGCGTCGCCCAGTCGCGCCGTGGCCACCGCAACGTTGGCAGGCGCACCGCCGGCGTGCGGGATGTAGACGGGCGGCGAATCCTTGCCGCGTGGTTCCTGATGGAAATCGATCAGCGCCTCGCCAAAACACAGTACGGTTCTTTTCATGCGACCCGCGATCCCTTCAGGCTGTAGAACACGATGTAGGCGTAGCACAGCAGCGGCAGCACGAAGGCGTGGTGCACGCCGACGTGATCGGCCAGCACACCCTGCAGCAACGGAATCACCGCGCCGCCCACGATCGCCATCACCAGCAGGCTGGATACCTTGCTGGTCAGCGGCCCGAATTTTTCGATGCCCAGCGTGAAGATGTTGGGGAACATCACCGAATTGAACAGGCCGATCGCAATTACGCTCCACATCGCGACGTGGCCGTCGGTCAGCATGGTGGCCAACACCAGCAGGCCCGCGATGACCGCGTTGAAGGCGAGCAGCTTGCGGGTATCAATGCGTGTCAGGATCGCCGAGCCGATGAAGCGCCCGACCATCGCGCCGCCCCAGTACAGCGACACGAAACCCGCGGCGCGCGCTTCCGGCATGTTGCCGATGCCGGGCAGCGAGATGTAGTTGATCATGAAGCTGCCGATCGATACCTCGGCGCCCACGTACACGAAGATTGCCGCCATGCCGTACCACACGCGCGGCTGCGCCAGCGCGTCCAGAAAGGTGTGGCGCGCATCGTCGGCGTGCTCGTCGGCGCTCATCACCGGGGGCAGATGGAACCACCACACGATCAGCGCCAGTGCGAACAGCACCAGCGCGATCACGAGGTAGGGGCCCTGCACCAGGTGTGCCTGCTGCAGGCGATAGGCCGCCTGTTGCGCGGCCGGCAACTGCGCAAGCTCGGCGCTGCCCAGTACGCCGGCCGAGAGGATCAACAGGCCGCCCAGCTTCGGGGCGATGGTGGTGCCCAGCGAATTCAGCGCCTGCGCCAGGTTCAGGCGGCTGGATGCGCGTTCGGGAACCCCGAGCAAACTGACGTACGGGTTGGCTGCGACCTGCAGCAGCGTGATGCCGCTGGCCAGGACGAAGAACGCCAGCAGGAACAGTGGGTACGACTGCACCAGCGCGGCCGGCAGGAACAGCAGCGCGCCGATGCCGGTGACGGCAAGGCCGGTGACGATGCTGAGCCGGTAACCGAGTCGCGCCAGCACCTTGCCCGAAGGTAATGACATCAAGAAATACGCGCCGAAGAAGGTGAACTGCACCAGCATCACTTGCGTGTAATTCAGCGTGAACACCGATTTCAGGTGCGGGATCAGCACGTCGTTGAGTGCGGTGATGAAGCCCCACATGAAGAAGATCGTGGTGATCACGGTCATGGCCGTGCGGTTGCCTGCGACTCTCGTGTTCATGCGATGGTGACCTCGCTGCTGGCACGGATGATCAAGCGGACGGGAACGCTGCCACGCACCGCGTCGGTGCCCGGATGCCGTACGCGTTCGAGGATGCGCGTGGCGGCCTGGCGGCCGCGTGCGCGCGGGTCGGTGGCGAGCGTGGTCAAGGGAGGCGTGCTGACCGCCGCTTCGGGAATGTCGTCGAAGCCGGTGACCGCGAAATCGCGTCCCGCGCGCAGGCCGCGCGTCGCGAGTCCCAGCATCAGGCCCAGTGCGACCGCGTCGTTGTAGCAGACCGCCGCGGTGGGCGCGGGAGCGTGCGCGAACAATGCCGCGCTGTGTGCCGCAGCATCCAGGCGCGTCGGCGCGGTTTCGATCATCGGCCCGGGTTCGATGGCGAGACCGGCGACCGCCAGCGCATCGGCGTATCCGCGGCGGCGTTCGCGGCAGGAACTGGAATCGGCATGGCCCCCGAAAAAGGCGATGCGGCGGTGTCCGCGTTCGAGCAGGTGGCGTGTTGCCAGCTCCGCGCCACGCCGGTTGGCCAGCGCGAGGTAATCCCAATGTGAGGCCGTCCACTGCACCCGCGTGGGTTCGCGGTTGAACACCAGCACCGGCACGTGCGTGCCGAGGATCTGCTGCAACGCTTCGCCATCGCTGCCCTCGGCCGGCGACAGGATGATGCCCGCCGGATCGTGTTCCATCAGTGACGTCAGCACTGTTTGCTGGCGTTCCGGCGATTCGCTGGTGCTGCCGAGCAGCGTCACGTAGCCCGCGGCGCCCAGCGCTTCGTCCGCGCCCGCCGCGAATTCCGCAAAGAACGGATTGGACAGGTCGTTGACCACCAGCGCCACGCTGGACGAGCGGCGCTGGCGCAGGTTGGCGGCGGCGCGGTTGTAGACGTAGCCCTGCTTCTTCAGTTCGGTCTGGACCTTGGCGCGCGTGTCGGCGGCCGGCAACGGACTGCCGCGCAACACCAGCGAAACCGTGGCGCGCGATACCCCGCAGCCCCGCGCGATGTCATTGAGCGTAACGCGTCGGGTATTCACCGGGCGCGATTCCGGCGGTGTGGAATGGGTTGGGGTGGCACGGGTGTCTGTCCGATTACTTTTTGGAACGATCCAAGTCAAGCATCATGCCCGGGCGGAAGAAACCGTGCATTCTGCACCGCAGCATGCGTTGGGCTTCGTTGCGTGTTAACTTCCAGCAGGTTTTTGGAACGATCCAAGGAGTCGCCATGCACCCTGCGTACGACCGACCGATGCGTGTCGCGTGCAGCGCTTTGCTGTGCTCGATCCTCACGCTTGCAGGGGCGGCCTGTGCGCGCGCTGCCGACGACGGCAGTGCTGCTTGGCAGCGAGCCGACCCGATGATCGGTACGGGTGGCGCGGGGCATACGTTTCCGGGTGCGACGGTGCCGTTCGGAATGATCCAGTTGAGCCCCGACACCGCGATGCCGGATTTCAAGCACGCCTACGCATGGGCGGCGGGCTATCAATACGGCGACCACAGCATCCTCGGATTTTCCGAAACGCATTTTTCCGGCAGCGGTCACTCTGATCTTGGCGACGTACTGCTGATGCCGGGCATCGGCAAGCTGCAATGGGATGCGGGCGATCCCGGCAAACCGGGCAGTGGTTATCGCTCCGACTTCAGCCACCGGACCGAGATCGCGCAACCGGGTTACTACGCGGTGACGCTGGCGACCCCTGGCGTGCGCGCGGAACTGACTGCAGGACAGCGCGTCGGCTGGCACCGCTACACGTTTCCGAAAGGTAAGGACGCGCACGTACTGCTGGACCTGCGCCCCAGCATCTACGACTACCCCGGCAAGGTGTTGTGGGCGCGCCTGCGCGTGCGCGCGGACGGCACGGTGACCGGTTATCGCGAAACGCGTGGCTGGGCGCCAGGGCGGCAATTGTGGTTTGCGATCCGCTTTTCGCAGCCGATGACGCGGCACGAGCTGGTGAACCGCGAGACCGATATCGCCTACAAGGGCTTCAAGGGGCCGGCGCCCGACCCTACCAGCGTCGATGCGATTGCCGGCAAGCAACTGGAAGGCGCATTCGAATTCGGCAAACTCGCCAAGCCGCTGCTGGTGAAGGTTGCGATTTCCACGGTGAGCGCCGACAACGCGATCGCCAATCTCGACACCGACGGCAAGGGTTGGGATTTCGATGCGCGACGCGCCGAAGCGCGCGGGGCGTGGGAGAAGGCGCTCTCGGCGATCGACGTGGACGCGCCCCCGGATATCGAAAAGAGTTTCTACACGTCGCTGTACCACGCGCTGATCGCGCCGAACCTTGCGATGGACGTGAACGGCGAATATCGCGGCCCCGACCACGCGGTGCACACCGCCAAGGGCTTCAACTTCTATTCCAGCTGGTCGTTGTGGGACGTGTACCGCGCCGAGATGCCGCTGCTGGCTTTCATCCAGCCGCCGCAACGTATCAACGATTTCGTGGGTTCATTGATCGCGGCACAGCAGGCGAGCCCCCTCGGCATCCTGCCGGTGTGGGCGTACCAGGGCCTCGAAACCTGGTGCATGATCGGCTACCACGCGGTGCCGGTGATCGCCAATTTCTACATGCAGGGATTCCGTGGCTTCGATGCGGATGCCGCGCTGAAGGCGATGGTCGCGAGTGCAACGTACGCGCCCTACGGCGACCTTGCCGATTACATGAAGCTCGGCTACGTGCCGCAAGACCGCGAAGACGAATCGGTTTCGAAAACGCTTGAATATGCGTTCGACGACTGGAGCCTCGCGCGAATGGCGAAGGCGATGGGCCGCAAGGATATCGCGGCGAAGTTCTTCAAGCGCGCCGAAAACTGGCGCAACGTGTTCAACCCGAAGACGGGCTTCGCGCAGCCGCGCCTTGCGGATGGCAAATTCGAGGAGCCGTTCGATCCGGCGAAGGCGGGCGCAGGCAGCGGCTTCACCGAAGGCAATTCGTGGCAGTACTCGTGGTACGAGCCGCAGGATGTCGGGGGCCTGATCCACGAACTTGGCGGCAATGCGGGGCTGGTGAAGAAACTCGACGAAGTATTCGACGCCAAGGTCAGCCCGAACGCGTTCGCGGGAATCGAGGACGTCACCGGCCTGATCGGCTGGTACGCGCACGGCAACGAACCCAGCCACCACATCGCCTATCTGTACGACTACGCGGGCGCGCCGTGGAAGACGCAGGAACGCCTGGCCGAGATCATGCACACGCAGTACGCACCGACGCCGACCGGACTCGCGGGCAACGACGACCTGGGCCAGATGTCGGCGTGGTACATCTTCACCGCGCTGGGTTTCTATCCGGTCGCGCCCGCGAGCAATCAGTACGTGATCGGGCGGCCGTTCGTGCGCCGCGCGGTGCTGCACCTGCCCAACGGCAAGACCTTCACCATCACCACCGATGGCCTGGGCAAGGGCCACCCTTACGTCGGTTCGGTTGAATTGAACGGCAAGCCGCTGACGCGCGATTACCTGACGTATGCGGAGATCGCGGATGGCGGCACGCTGCACTTCACGATGCAGGCCAAGCCGAACACGACCTGGGCGACGCAAGCGAAGGATCAGCCGTATTCGATGACCGCGTATTGATTGCTGCGCTCGCCGTCAAGCCGCGATTGCCGCACGCTGGCTGCCCACCCTTTCGACCCAGTTGGAAAACGCGAGCAGGAACGCATGCAACGATGCCTGCGTGGCTGCGTCGTGCAGTGTTCCATCGTCTTCGAACATTCGCTCCGCGTCGCGCACGAATAACATGGGGGCGGGCATGACCTGCGCTTCGGTCGCGGTGAGCGTTTGCCGTAACGCGGCCTGCGCGAGGCGTGTACCCCAGCGTCCGCTCGAAACGCCCAGGATCGCCATCGGTTTGCCGATCAGGAGTTCTTCGGGCAAGGGCCGGGACAACCAGTCGATCGCGTTCTTCAGAACTCCGGGTATCGACTGGTTGTATTCCGGCGTCGCGATCAACAAACCATCTACACCTGCGACGGCTTCCAGCAAACGGTCGACGCCGGTGTGCAGCGGTTTATCCGACTCGAGATCTTCGTTGAACATCGGCACCTCGGCGAGGTCGTCAAACAACTCGATCCGCAAATCGCTGGGCGCGCAATCGACGCAAGCCTCCAGCAATTTGCGGTTGTAGCTGACGCGGCGCAGGCTGCCGGGGAGGGCGAGTATGCGATGGCGGTATGAATGTTGCGGATGCATGTGGAAAGTCTCCTTCAAGGTCGTGGTCAAAAGAACAACAGCAATGCAGCAAGGATCAGCAAGGCACCCAATGCGCGATCGGTCCATTGACGCACCACGGGCCGGGTCAGGCACGATGCCAGGGCGCTGCCCAGCCCCGCCCACAGCAGCAGGCACGCCGCGGGAATGCAGATGAAAAGCGGCGCCAGACGCAACAAGGCATCGGTGGCGCCGGTGGTTGGCAGCGCGGCCACGACCGTCAACACCATGACCCAGCCTTTCGGGTTGAGGAACTGGAAACCGAATAATCCGGCAAGCCCGGCCGGCAGCGTCATCGAACCGGCATCGCGACCCGCCGCCGCGATCAGGCGCACGCCCAGCCAGATCAGGTAGAGCGTGCCGCCAATCTCGATCATGGCCCGCAGCCACGGCCATGCAGAGAAGGCCCTGCCGGCACCGGCCGTCACCAGTACCAGCAGAACCAGGCCGCCCGCGATGACTCCAACCGCCGCGGGCAATGCGGCCGTCCAGCCGTTGCGCGCGGCAGCCCGCATCACCACCAGATTGTTGGGGCCGGGGCTGATCGCGGCGACCAGAAGGAACAAGCCGGTTGAGAACAAGGACGCCATGGGCGAAGTCACTCGGCCAAACGGATGGCGAAAATGATCGCGGCCGCGACTGGATCGCGCGCATCCGCTTTGGTCTAATATAAAGACCATGAAAGATTTGCCGCTAAACGCACTGCGCGTGTTCGCGCTGGCCTGCGCGCATGGCGGCGT
>JAICHS010000062.1 GCA_025924775.1 Rhodanobacteraceae bacterium | reverse complement strand
TTTCTCGGCGCGACCACGGTGCTCGACCGCCGCCCCATCGCCGGGCCGATCACACACTGGCCGGGCGCGACCATCCTGATCGCTTGCTACAACGAGGCCGGCAACATCGTCGACACGCTGACCAGCATCGTTCGGCAGCAGTACGCCGGCGAGTTGCGCGTGATCGTTCTGGATGACGGTTCGCGCGACGGCAGCGCCGACATCGCGCGTGCCGCCATCGCCGGTTTCACCGATTCGCCGATCCGTTTCGAGGTCGTCGCGTTTCCCCGCAACCGTGGCAAGTCGCATGTGCTCAACGACGGCTTGGCGATGTGCGAGCACGAATTGGTGATCTCCGCCGACGCCGATTGCTGGTTCCGATGTGATGCGGTGCAGCGCCTGGTCGCCCGCTACCTGTGCGATCCCGCCCAAACGCGCGCGGTGGCTGGCGCGGTGATGGTGCGCAATTCGCGCCGCAACTGGATCACGCGCGTGCAGGAATGGGATTACTTCCTCGGCATCGCCGCGGTCAAGCGCATGCAGAGCATGTACCACGGCATCCTTGTAGCGCAGGGCGCGTTCTCGCTGTATTCACGCACGGTGCTGCGCGAGATTGGCGGCTGGCCGCATTGCGTCGGCGAAGACATCGTGGTGACCTGGGCAATCCTGGATCGCGGCTGGCGTATCGGCTATGCCGAGGACGCGATGGTGTTCACGAACGTGCCCGAAACGATGCGGGCCTTCGCGTATCAGCGCAAACGCTGGTCGCGCGGGCTGGTCGAGGCATTCGCGAACCACGGCCGGCTGTTGCTGCGGCCGCGGATGTCCACGCTGTTCATCTGGTGGAACCTGTTGTTCCTGCCAATGGACCTGGTGTTCACCTTCGCTTTCGTCCCGGGCATCGTGCTGGCGCTGTTCGGCTGGTACGGCATCGCCGGCGTGATGACGCTGGCGGTGTTGCCGCTTGCCCTGATCTGGAACCTGGCGATCCTGTACAAGCAGCGGCAGGTTTTCATGCGCTGCGACTTGCGGATCCGCCGCAACATTTTGGGCTTCCTGCTGTTCGTGCTGGGCTACACGATGGTGCTGCAGCCGGTATGCGTGTGGGGCTACGTTTCCGAATTGCTCGGCGCGCGCAAGCATTGGGGCACCAAGTGAAGCGGCTGACGCGGCTCATTTTGCCGGTGCTGTTGGCGTTGGCCGCCGGCGCCGCGCATGCGGGCCAGGCCGTGCGCGTGGATGTGGCCGGCTGGAACGACAGCGACGCCGCAAGCGTGGCGACCTTTGGCGTGTCGTGGCTGCCCGAATACACCGACCTCGACCATTACGCCGGCATCAAGCTCGAGCGCGCGGATTTTTCCCCGCACGGGGGCCGCAGCATCCAGCACAGCAAGCGCGTATACGGTCTGTTTGCTGGCGGCGAGGCGTGGAAATGGCGTGCGGCGGTCGGCAGCGACAGCCATACCTTGCTCGGTAGCGCCAATCTGTACAGCGACGCGAACGGCAGGCATCGCGAGATCTTCGTCCAGCGCGAGATCGTGGAGACCCCGATCGGCCTCGCGCGGCATTTTTATTACACCTACGCCGGCGCGACCGCCGACCAGCCGCTCGGCACGCGGGATACGCTGGTTGGCCTTGCCGGCGTGCAGGACTTCGACGGTGGCAACGACCGCCTGCACCTGCGTGCGCGCTACATCCACGTGCTGTCCGAGGACTGGGGTCTCAGCGCGCAGCTGCGCACGCGCTGGTTTCGCGACAGCGATCCGCGTCAATACGACTACTATTCGCCGCGCTGGTACGGCGAAGCGCTTGGCGTGCTCGCGCTGCGGCGCTGGCGCGGCGGCTGGCAATACAGTGCCGCGGTCGGGCTCGGTCGCCAGCGTGACGACAGCCGTAGCTGGCATGACGCACGTCTGCTTGAGTTCGGCTTGACCAGTCCGCGGCGTGGCGCATGGTATCTCGAGGCGCATGCCACGCTTACGGACACCGCGACCGGCGCCGGCGGCGGCGCGAATTACCTGTATCGCTACCTCGAGGTATCGCTGAACCGCGCCTGGTAAACGGGCGCCGGGCGGACGATCTTCTGCGTGGCCCTGACCACGGTGTTGCCCGGCGTGACGTGGCCGTCGCGGCCATGACGACCTCGTCGCCCTTGTGCACGAACAGGATGGTGGTGGCGTGGAGGGATTCCATGGCGGCCTCGTTTGAAGGGATGCCCGAAAGGTGGGGTGGCCGGCGGCGCTGGCGGCGATCGCAAGCGTGGCGCCCGTGGACGGCAAGGCGGCGGGGCGGCCCGGGCACTGCGGGCGCGTCTGGGGGCGCTACGGCAAGCCCGGCGGTCGCCCAGCGTGTCGATTGACACTTGCATTGCACTTAATTCCGTGTGCGAGTAATGTAAAACTGCGGTTAACGGAGAGGCCGTTGGCGCTTGGCGCCACCTAGAGCGCGTTGCATCGACGGACTGGAGAAACCGTCCATGTGCGCGCTTTCGTTGTTCCACACCCGTTTGGGGATGCCACCAATGAACCACAAAATGAAGCGCCTGTCGTTGGCCGTACGAATCGGACTGACGGCAGGTTTGGTTGCGGTCGCAGGTCTGGCGCAGGCGCAACAGCCGCCAGCGCAGCAGGATCAGAGCAAGACGAACGGTCAGCCCAAGACGTTGCAGACAGTCGTGGTAACCGGCTCGTTGATCCGGCGCGTGGATACCGAGACCGCGAGTCCCGTCACCATCATCGACCGCCAGAACATCACCAACTCCGGCAAGCCGACGCTGGGTGACGTGCTGCAGCAGTTGCCCAGCATCGCGGGCGATGCCACCAATCCGCAGAACAACTCCAACGGCGGCGGCGTCGCTTCACCGCTGACCGAAGGCGGTGATGGCGCTTCGCGTGTGTCGTTGCGCGGTTTGGGCACCGGTCGCACGCTGGTGCTGGTCGACGGCCAGCGCATGCTCAACGCGGACATGAACCTGATCCCGCAGAGCATGGTGCAACGGATCGACGTGCTGGCCGAAGGCGCCTCGACGACGTATGGTTCCGATGCCGTGGGTGGCGTCGTCAACATCCTGCTTCGGCACGACTTCAACGGCGCCGAGATCAGCGTGAACAATGGCATCTCGAGCCACGGCGACGGCCAGCGGCACGGCCTCAGCCTCACGATGGGTCACACGGGCGATCGCTACAACATCGCCGCGGGTGTCGATTACAACAAGTACGACGCGGTGCCCAATTCGCGGCGCGATTTTGCGGCGCACCAGTTGTACCTGTCCGATGGCCAGGTTTCCGTTTCGGGCTCTCAATCAATCCCCACCGGCAGGGTCCAGCTGCCGGCAGCAACCTTCCCGGCTTACGGGTGTCCGGCCGATTCGACGGGAAACATAAAGGTCACGCTGAACAGCGGCAACGGAACCGCGGCGGGCGACTACCGCTGCTTCACCGGCAATGACCGATTCAATTACGCGGCCTTCAACTACATCCAGGTGTCACAGCAACGCACCAACGGATTCGTGCTCGGCAGTTACAACCTGACCGACAACCTCACGGCTTTCGTCGATGCGTTCTACAACCACACCTCATCTGCTGGCCAGGACGCATCGATTCCGGTCGGCACGGGCGATGGCCTGATCATTCCGGCCAGTGCGTCGTTCAATCCGTTCGGCGTGACGTTCAACCTGCCGGGCGTGTTGCCCAGCGACCCGAACAACGGCTACGGTTTCCAAACTCGCCTCACGGGCGTGGGTACGCGCATTCACCCCTACTCCACCAGTACGGGCCAGGTGATCGCCGGCTTGCGTGGCGGCATCGGGCAGAGCAGTTGGAACTGGAACGTCACGCTTGACTACGGCCATACGGCACGCACGCAGATCGACGAGAACGAGCTGTACATCCCGGCACTGCAGGCGGCCATCGACAACGGCGCGAACATCTTCGATCAGGCCAACAACGGTCCGGCGCTGGCGGCGGGCGCGCTGGATGCCGTCTACCGGAAGAACGAGACCATGCGGCAAATCTCGGCGGGCGCGAACGGCAACCTGTTCGCGTTGCCGGCCGGGGACGTGCAGCTGGCGGCAGGCGTCTTGTATCGCAAGCAAAGCCTGAACTACACGATCAACCCGCTCGCCCTGCTTGAACCAGCCACGGGTACGTGCCAAATCTCCGGGGAAGCGTGCGGTTCACCAGGCTCCGGTAAGGACAACGTCAAGGAAGCGTTTGCCGAGACCCTGATCCCGCTGTTGAAAGACGTGCCCGGCGCCTATTCGCTGAACCTCGATCTGGGCGTGCGTTACTCCGACTACGACAGTGCGGGGTCCACCACCAACGGCAAGATCGCCATTGAATGGCGGCCCATCCAGGATTTGCTGGTCCGCGGCACGGTCTCGCAGGTATTCCGCGCGCCGAACCTCGACCAGCTCTACGACGGGCGCTCGATATCCCAACCCAACTTCAACGATCCCTGCAACGGCTTGGACGCGGCGCAACTGGCACAGCACCCCAATGCCTGCCAGTACGCACCACCCGGTTACGTGGCGAACGGCCAGCAGGTCAACTCGTATTATTCGGGCAGCACCGTTTTGGGTGGCGGGCTCAAACCCGAGCACGGCAAATCGGTTGACTTCGGCCTGGTCTACAACCCGAGCTGGGCGCCGGGGTTGAATACCAGCCTCGACTTCTGGCACATCTATCTGTACGACACGCTGGTACCGATCTCTCCGACCACCGTGGTCTACTCGTGCTTCAACAACAATGCCAGCCCGCTGTGTCCGTTCATCCATCGCTACGACAGCACCACGCAGGTTCCCGGGCAGATCAACTACGTTGACGGGCCGGTGTACAACCTGGGCACACTTAGCACCAGCGGCGTCGATTTCACGGCCAATTACAAGCTTCCGCATTTCGATTTCGGCAGCTTCAACCCGGGTGACTTCAGGCTCGGGCTGGCCACCAGCTACATTTCCACCTTCAACAACAACGCGACGCCGGGAACGCAGGGTTCCACGGTCGACAAGCTGGCTGGCACGTGGAATGCGCAGTTCGGCAACGTCTCGCGCTGGCGCGGGACGGCTACGGTGGGCTGGAATCGCGGCAACTGGGACGCCCAGTGGCGCACGCGCTACATCAGCCCGGTGACGGCGCTGAGCGCGGATGCGTTCACTCACGCCAACCTGGCGGTGGCTTCGGTGGTGTACAGCGACGTTCAGCTTGGCGTCGTGGTGCCGACCATCCATACGCGCTTCGACGTGGGTGCCGACAACGTCTTCGGCAAACGCCCGCCGTTGATCTACCAGAACGGACAAGGCAACACGGATTCCGCCACCTACGACATGATGGGGCGGTACTACTGGGCGAGGGCGACACTGAAGTTCTGAACCCCGCATCAGCTGCAATCGTGACTCTGGGCGCCGCGCAAGCGGCGCCCTTTTTGCCTGCGCTAGAGTGGGCTGGTTGCCACTGCAGCATGTGTGCATGACCGCTCCGATTACGACGATCGTTGAATCCATGGCTAGCGCATGGAACGCGGGCGATTCCGGACGCGTGCTCGCGCTCGCGGCGCAGGTTTCCGGTGCCGCGGCGGACAACCCGGGCTTTCTTGCGCTGCTGGGCGTGGCGCAACAGCGAACCGGCGACCATGTGCGCGCCGCGCAAACCTTCGAACGCCTGACGCGCATGCAGCCGGAGGTTTCCGCGTGGTGGAACAACCTCGGCGAGACGAGCCGACAGGGGGGTGACCTGGTGGCATCGGAGCGCGCGCTGCTCAAGGCGAAATCACTGGCGCCCCGTGACGCCGAGGTGCATTACAACCTCGGCCTGCTTTACATCCAGCAGCAGCGCTGGTCACTGGCGCGCGAGGTGTTGCTGGACGCGGCACGACTGGCGCCTGGCTTCGTGGAAGCGCGACTGGAGGCGGCCCACGCCTGCCATGTCTGTGGCAACATCGAAGGCGAAGAGGCCATGCTGGAAGGGGCGGGCGACTGGCCGCCGCAGCCGGCGGAGCAAGCGTTGGTGCTGGCGTCCATATTGTCCGTGCTGGGACGCCTGGAAATCGCGCTGAAGGTGCTTGCGCAGGCGCGTCTGCCGGATGGGCCGGCGGCCCAAGCCATGCGACTGCGCATCGCGGCGCAGCGGGTGGCATTGTATGAGCGCAACAACCTGCTCGACCGCGCACGGGGCGAGTTGCAGCAATTGCCGCTGGCGCTGCTGGATGCCTTGCCGGCCGACGCGCATGCAGCGCGCATTGATGGCTGGCGCGCGCACGCGGTGATGGCGGCGCGCGCGGGGCGCCAGGCGGACGCCGCGGCGCTGTACCAGCGCGTGCTTGCGTTGGCTGGCGACGATGAAGCGCGCGCCGGCGCAGCGTTTGGTCTGGCGGCCGCATACGATCGCCTGTCGCGCTACCGGGATGCCTGGCAGGCCCTCGAGGTCGCCCACGCGATGCAGATGCAAATCGTCAGGCAGGCGGCGCCGAAGTTGTCGATGACGGACGGCCAGCCCTTGCCGATGGTCACCCGAACCGTGGCTGCGCGCGAATACGCGGCCTGGAAACCACTGGCCGGCCCGGCGATGTCGCAAAGCCCGGTGTTCGTGATCGGCTTCCCGCGCTCGGGCACGACCCTGCTGGAACAGATGCTCGATGCGCACCCGGATTTCCGCTCGATGGACGAGCGCGGATTCATCTATCAACTGATCGAACGCATGGAGGGTGCAGGCCAGCGTTATCCGGCCGACCTTGCCGACCTGACCGAGGACGATGCCGGGCAGTTGCGCGCTGTGTACTGGAAGCTCGTGGCGCACACCCTGCCGGACCTTGGCCAGCATCGGCTGGTCGACAAGAATCCGCTCAACATGCTGTGCCTGCCGCTGATCCTGCGGCTGTTTCCCGCGGCGCGCATCATCCTGTGCCTGCGGCATCCCTGCGACGTGCTGCTGAGCTGCAGCATGCAGTCCTTCCGTTCGCCGGCGTTCATGGCGATGTGCGCATCGCTACCGCGGCTGGCGCGTGGCTACGCGGACGCCTTCGCGCAATGTTGCGGCCATGTCGAAGTGTTCAGGCCGGCGTTGCTGGAATGGCGCTACGAATCCGTCGTGGCCGATTTCGACGGCGCGGTCGTGCGGCTCGGGCGATTCCTGGAAGTTGCGGATGCGTCGCCGTTCACACGCTTTGCCACACATGCGCGCGACAAGCAGTTCATCGCGACGCCGAGTTATGCGCAGGTCACGCAGCCCGTGACGCGCGCGGCGGTGGGGCGCTGGGTGCATTATCGCGAGCACTTCGAGCCGGTGCTGCCGGTGTTGCGTCCCTGGCTGGAACGTTTCGGGTATGACAGCTGAGCGTGTGTACGGGTCGCCTGCGGGCGGCTCCTAAGGGTTTGCAGGCACGACCCTGGTCGCGACCGCCGTGGTCACGGCCGCCGCGGAGCGGCCTATTTCCGTTTCGCGCGCGGATGTGCGGCGTCGTACACCTTGGCGAGGTGCTGGAAATCGAGATGCGTGTAGATCTGCGTGGTGCCGATGTCGGCGTGGCCCAGGAGTTCCTGCACCGCACGCAGATTGCCCGACGATTCCAGCAGGTGCGATGCGCAGGAGTGCCGCAGCAGGTGCGGATACACACGCTTCCACACGCCCTGCGCGCGCGCGCGGCGCTTGATCGCGGCGCGTACCGCGCCTGGTGTCAGCGGCCGGTCGCCACGGCCACGCAGGATGGGTTCGTCCGCGCCCGCGGCCAGGTGTTCCCTGAGCGCGGCCAGCGCCGCCAGCGCCAAGCGTCCGACCGGTACGATGCGGGTCTTGCTGCCCTTGCCGGTCACCCGCAGCAGGCCTTGCTCGGTATCCAGGTCGCGCCAGCGCGCGCCGCACAGTTCGGATACGCGCAAGCCGCTGGAATACAGCAACTCCAGCATCGCACGGTCGCGCAACGCCAACGGGTCGCCCGCGGTGACTTCCACCAGCGCCGCGGCTTCGTCCACATCCAGTACCTCGGGCAGCTTGCGCCGCACCTTGGGTGAGCGCACGCCCGCCGCCGGGTTGTTCTGCAATTTGCCGTCGCGCGCGAGGAAGCGGAAGAAGCTGCGGAACGCCGACAGCATCGCCCGCAGCGAGGGCGGCTCCAGGCCGCGCCGGTGTTCGTCGGCGACCAGCGTCTGCAGCTGCTCGCCGCGCAGTTCGCTCCAGTCGCCCAGCGCCAAGCCGTCGGCAAACCGGGTCAGGGTTTCCAGCTCGTGCGCGTAGTTGCGCAGCGTACCGGGCGAGTAGTGCCGCTCGACCTTCAGGTATTCCAGGAAGCGCGCGGTGTCGGCGGCAAGGCCGCTCATCTCACTCGGCCACCGGGTAACGCGCGATCGCGGCGTCCAGCGCCTGCGCGATCAGCTTCAGGAACAGGGTGCCGATGCCGGGGTGGAAACGGTTGGGATCGTGGCTGCCGATCGCCAGCATGCCGACATCGCCGATTTTCAGCAGTGCGGTCGATTGCACGCTTTCGAACTCGCTGCCGAACAGGCGCGCCAGCTTGCCTGGGGCCAGGCGCCCGCACGCGGGTTCGCCACGGGCCAGGAACTCGGTGAATTCCGGCAGCGCGCCCGCGCCTTCCGGCACGCAGATCAGCCAGTCCGCGCGCGGCAGCGCGGCGCCGTCGCGGAACAGCACCACGCGCGTCATGTCGGTGTGGAAGTCTTCGTGCAGCATGCCGACAAAGCTTTTCAACACGTCCGCCAGGTTGTCGTCGCGCAGCAGGCCGACCGTGAGCGTGTGCACGCGCACCATCAGCTGCTCGTTGTCGCCGGCGATCACCACCAGTTCCGCCAGCCGCGCGTTCAACTCGCGGTTGCGCGCGCGCAGGGTTTCCAGTTGATACGCCGCCAGTGAGGCGGCGGGGCCGTTCTCGCGCGGCATCACCAGCTCCGCGGCGACGTCCGGAAAGTTTTCCAGGAAGCGTGGGTGCTCGCGCAGGTATTCGGCGACATCCATCGCCTCGAGGCTTTGTTTCAGGGTCAGATCGGCCATGCGCGCGGGTACCGGTTGGGGTGCCGCGAAGTGTGGACGTTCATCCGCGCGAACGCAAACAAAAGGAGCGGTGATGTGGCGGTGCGGGGCCGCGCACGCGGGCGCGGCAGGTCGTTCAGGCGTCGCCCAGCCATTCGCCGTCAAAGACGAAAGCCGCGGGACCGGTCATCCACAACGCGTGACCGGGGCCCCGCCACGCGATGCCGAGCGTGCCACCGGGCAGTTCCACGCGCACCTCGTCGCCGACGCGACCGCGCCGGTGCAGGGCCGCGACCGCCGCGCAGGCGCCACTGCCGCAGGCCTGCGTCCAGCCGGCGCCGCGTTCGTGGACGCGCAGCTGGATGCGGCTGGGGTCGGCGACCCGGACGAAGCCCGCGTTGACGCCTTGCGGGAAGCGGGGGTGCACGGTGATGCGCGGCCCCAGGCGATCCACGCGCGGATCGTGCACGTCGTCCACTTCGAGCACCGCGTGCGGGTTGCCCATCGACACCGCGGCGATCTCGACGGACGCCCCGTCCACCTCAAGTGGATACAAGTCGGCCGATGCCGACGCGTTGAACGGGATGTGTGCGGGGTCGAACACCGGTTCACCCATTTCCACGGTGACGGTGCCGGCGTCGATCAGGCGCATGCCGATCAGGCCGGCCGGGCTTTCCAGCCGCACCGTTGCACCAGCTTTGGCGACGCCCGCACGCTGCAGCCAGGCGCCGATGCAGCGTGCGCCGTTGCCGCACTGCTGCGCCGGCGAGCCGTCGGCGTTGCGGATCGCGTAGGCGGCCACGCACGCGGGGTCGCGCGCCGGCTGGATGACCAGCAACTGGTCGAAGCCGATGCCGGTATGGCGATCGGCCATGGCGCGGATGCGCGCCGCATCGAGTGGCAGCGCAGCAGCGCGCGCGTCCAGCACGACGAAGTCGTTGCCGATGCCGTGCATCTTGGTGAAGCGCAGCGCCGCCACGCCGGGCTCCGGGCTCAGCCGCCGAGGGTAGTGGCAGCCGGCGCCGGCGCGACACTGGCCGGTTTGACGGCCGATGCCGCCGGCGCGGGTGTCGCCACGGCGGGCTGGGCCGGTGGCAGGTACAGCGGGCCCTTCTGGCCGCAGCCGGCGAGAAGTCCGAACGTCAGCAACAGTGCCGCGGGAAGGGTGTAACGACGCATGCGCGCAACCCAGTCGGAAACGTGCTGCGAGTATATAGGCCGCGGTTGAACGCGGCCGTGCGGCGCCGTTGCGTCCTGGTCAGTGGCCGGCGCTGGCCGCATTGGCGCTGCATGACAGTGCGTGCGCAGCGCGGCGGACAGGGGCAGACGATTCATGGCGGCGCCGTTGCTCGCAAAGTTTGTTTGGCACGACGGCAACCGTGCAAACGGGGCATATCAGGCAATCTTGATGGGCGCACCACCGTGGCGCGACCGTCCTCGTCAGGACGTGACGGTTGTCAGGGTCTTCGCGTACCGCCACGCGTCCGCGCCATCTTCGTAGAACCCGGATATGCGGGCGCCGCGGACGTAACCGTGACGTTCGTACAAGGTGATCGCAGCAAGGTTGTCGGTGCGCACCTCAAGCCGCATCGCGGTGCAGCCGCGCGCGCGCGCGTCCGCTTCGGCCGCGGCCAGCAAGGCACCCCCCAAGCCCAACCCGCGCGCCCGCGCGTCCACGGCCAACGAGTACAGGCGCGCGCTGCGCGAGTTGCGGCGATAGCTGACCACCGCGGCCGCGTCCACGCCGCCGCGCCCGCCAACGAGGATGGCCACCGTTGCACTGTCGATGTGGCGGCGCCACTGGGCGCGGCTGATGCGGTCACTGTCGAAGGTCGCTTCTTCCAGTGCCAGCAGCGCGGCAAGGTCGGCGCGCTCGGCGTACCGGGTCGGGTGGATCGGGTGGCGGCGGGGCATGGTTGCAAGCGTGGCGTGCCCCGGTTGGCCGCGCAAGCGCGTCGCGGGCGCGCGGCCCCTTGCGTTCGGCGCGCAGGATGCCGACACTGCGCGCTCCGGGTGGCGCAGGCGCGGGGCCGCGACGCGCGGATGAATC
>JAICHS010000061.1 GCA_025924775.1 Rhodanobacteraceae bacterium | reverse complement strand
GGCAGTCGCGCGCCAAGAAGGCGCTGGCGGTGGCGGTGTACAACCACTACAAGCGCATGGAATCGCGCGCCAAGAAGGACGACATCGAGCTCGCGAAATCCAACATTCTGCTGATCGGTCCGACCGGCTGCGGCAAGACGCTGCTGGCCGAAACCCTGGCGCGCCTGTTGAACGTGCCGTTCACCATCGCCGATGCCACCACCCTGACCGAAGCGGGCTACGTGGGTGAGGACGTCGAGAACATCATCCAGAAACTGCTGCAGAAGTGCGACTACGACGTCGAGAAGGCGCAGACCGGCATCGTCTACATCGACGAGATCGACAAGATCTCGCGCAAGAGCGAAAACCCGTCGATCACGCGCGACGTGTCCGGCGAAGGCGTGCAGCAGGCGCTGCTGAAGTTGATCGAAGGCACCGTGGCCTCGGTGCCGCCACAGGGCGGCCGCAAGCATCCACAGCAGGAGTTCCTGCAGGTCGACACCAAGAACATCCTGTTCATCTGCGGTGGTGCGTTCTCGGGCCTCGACAAGGTGATCCAGCAGCGCTCGGAAACCACCGGCATCGGATTTTCCGCCGAGATCCGTTCGAAGCAGCGCCGGCAGAACGTGGGCGCGCTGCTGGCCAACGTGGAGCCGGAAGACCTGGTGAAGTACGGCCTGATCCCCGAGTTCGTCGGACGCCTGCCCGTGGTCGCGACGCTGGATGAACTGGACGAGGATGCGCTGGTGAAGATCCTCACCGAGCCGAAGAACGCCATCACCAAGCAGTTCAAGAAAATGTTCGACATGGAAAACGTCGAACTGGAATTCCGCCCCGACGCGTTGAACGCCATCGCCAAGCGTGCGATCAAGCGCAAGACCGGCGCGCGCGGCCTGCGCACCATCCTCGAGAGCGTGCTGCTGGATACGATGTACGAGCTGCCCTCGCTGGAGCACGTCAGCAAGGTCGTGGTGGACGAGGCCGTCATCAACGGCCAGGCCGAGCCTTATCTCATCTACCGCGGCAACCTGCAGCAGCAGCGCGTGGCGGGCGAGGGCGACGCTGCCTGACCCGGGGCTGGTCGGTGGAGTTGCCGTGGTGACGCGGCGGCGCATGCGCGGGTGGCGGAACCGGTAGACGCAGGGGACTTAAAATCCCCCGGCCCTTGGCCGTGCGGGTTCGATTCCCGCCCCGCGCACCAATCACTACTTGCCGGGTGGCTGGTCCACGTGGCCGCAAGCCACGCAGGTACGCGCGTCCAGCGAGCCGTAGTAGCGCTGGAACACCGGCGGGAAATCCTTTTCGATGCTGCCGAGCACGAAATATTCCTCGTACAGTTTGTGGTTGCACTTCTCGCAGAACCACAGCAGCCCGTCCTTTTCGTGCGGCAGGCGGCGGCGTTCGATCACCAGGCCGATCGAGTTCGGCATCCGTTGCGGCGAGTGCGGCGTGCGCGGCGGCAGATAGAAGATTTCACCCGCGCGGATCGGCAGGTCGCGGCGCTGGCCGTCGTCCTGCACGCGCAGCACCATTTCGCCCTCGAGCTGGTAGAAGAACTCCGGGCCTTCGTCCCAGTGGTAGTCGGTGCGCGAATTCGGCCCACCCACGATCATGATGATGAAGTCACCATCGACGATGCACTTGTTGCCCACCGGCGGTTTCAGCAGGTGGCGGTGCTCGTCGATCCAACGTTGCAGGTTGAACGGCGGGGTAAGCGACATGGACGTTTCCCTGGCAGGCGTGCGCCTACCTTAGCGCCACGGCTGGCAAGCGGGCTTGACCGGGAACAGGCTGGCGGCCGATCACGCTTCCAGCGATGCCAGGTCGCCTTTTTCTTCCAGCCAGCTGCGGCGGTCCGAGGCGCGCTTCTTGGCCAGCAGCAGGTCCATCAGTTTGGCGGTGGCGGCATCGTCATCGATGGTCAGTTGCACCAGGCGCCGGGTGTCGGGGTGGATGGTGGATTCGCGCAACTGCGCGGGATTCATTTCGCCCAGACCCTTGAAGCGCGTGACCGTGACCGTGCCCTTCATCTTTTCGCGCTCGATGCGTGCCAGCAGCGCGTCGCGTTCGCCCTCGTCCAGGCAATAGAACACCTGCTTGCCCACGTCCACGCGGAACAGCGGCGGCATCGCCACGCACACGTGGCCTTCGCGCACCAGCGCCGGGAAGTGGCGCAGGAACAGTGCCGACAGCAGCGTCGCGATATGCAGGCCATCGGAATCGGCATCGGCCAGGATGATGATTTTGCCGTAGCGCAGCCCCGAGATGTCGTCCCGGCCGGGGTCGCAACCGATGGCCACCGCGAGGTTGTGCACTTCCTCCGAGGCCAGCACCGAAGTCGATTCGACTTCCCACGTATTCAGGATCTTGCCGCGCAGCGGCAGGATGGCCTGGTAATCCTTGTCGCGCGCCTGCTTGGCCGAGCCGCCGGCGGAGTCGCCCTCGACCAGGAACAACTCGGTGCGGTCGGGATCGGACGATGCGCAGTCGGCCAGCTTGCCGGGCAGGGCCGGGCCCTGGGTGATCTTCTTGCGCACGACGTGCTTGGCGGCCTTCATGCGCGCGGTTGCGTGTTCGATTGCAAGCTGCGCGATGGCTTCGCCGGCGGCGACGTTCTGGTTCAGCCACAACGAAAACGCGTCATGGATCGTGTTTTCGGTGGCGCTTGCCGCATCGCGGGAGGAGAGGCGTTCCTTGATCTGGCCTGCGAACTGCGGGTCGCGCATCTTCACGGACAGCACGAACGTCACGCGTTCCCACACGTCTTCGTGCGACAGCTTCACGCCGCGTGGCAGCAGGTTGTGCAGGTCGCAGAACTCGCGCACGGCGTTGGTCAGGCCCGAGCGCAGGCCGTTGACGTGGGTGCCGCCCTGGATGGTGGGAATGAGGTTGACGTAGCTTTCCTGCACCAGCTCGCCCTCCGGCACCCACGCGAGCGCGGCGTCGAGGCCGCCATCGTCGCGCTGGACGTGGTGCAGGAACAGCTCGGCGGGCAGGCAAGCTACCCCGGCCAACTCGGATTTCAGGTACTCGGCCAGGCCATCCTCGTAACGCCACTCGTCGTGCTCGCCGCTGGCCTCATCCAGCAGCGTCACCTCCAAACCCGCGCACAGCACGGCCTTGGCGCGCAACAGGTGCTTCAGCTTCGGCAGCGACAACTTCGGCGTATCGAAATACTTCGGGTTGGGCAGGAACCGCAGCGTGGTGCCGGTACGCCGTTTGGCGACATCGCCCAGCGTTTCCAGCTTGCTGATGGGTTCGCCGTCCTTGAAGCGCATCCGGTATTCGGTGCCCTCGCGCCGGATCAGGACTTCCAGGAACGCGGACAGTGCGTTCACCACCGATACGCCGACACCGTGCAGGCCGCCGGAGAAGGTGTAGTTGCGGTCGGAAAACTTGGCGCCGGCGTGCAGGCGCGTCAGGATCAGCTCGACGCCCGGCACGCCTTCCTCGGGATGCAGGTCCACCGGCATGCCGCGCCCGTCGTCGGTCACGCTGACCGAACCGTCCTTGTGCACGACCACGTCAATCTGTTTTGCGTACCCCGCCAGCGCCTCGTCCACCGAGTTGTCGACGACTTCCTGAACAAGGTGGTTGGGCCGCGTGGTGTCGGTATACATGCCCGGACGCCGGCGCACGGGTTCGAGGCCCGACAGTACTTCAATGTCGGCGGCGTTGTAACGGGTGGAGGCGGCCATGTATCAGGTTCCGGGCGCGGCAAACGGCACAGCCGGCCAGCATGGCGAGCAGGGGGCCGAAGGTCAATCCTTGCTCGCGTTGAATTGCAAGATGGCGGGCAAAAAAATACCCCGTTTGCGTTCAGCGTCCAGTGTGCCGATCGGGCGGAATATGCGCTCCGCCGGGTCACCGTGACCCGCGCATTTCCAGGAGACCATTGCAATGCGTAAGCTGATCCTTGCCGCCATCGTTGCGGCCGCTTTCTCGATCCCGGCGTTTGCCGCCCAGACCACCCCCGCGACCTCTGCTCCGGCCGCTGCCGAAGCTCCGGCCGCCGCGCCCGCGCAGGCCGAAGCCCCGGCCGCGACCGAGGCCCCGAAGGCCGAGCACAAGACCGCTGCCAAGCGGCATCATCACGCCAAGAAGCATCACGCCAAGATGCACCACAGCGCGAAGCACGCCGAAACCGCTGCTCCGGCTTCCAGCGCCGAGTAAGCCGAAGCCCGCAAGGCTTTGGTTGCTGACTTGAACGCCCCGGGTTCCCCCGGGGCGTTTTCGTTGCGTGCTGATGTCGGCTGCCCCGGCATGCGCCGATGGCGGCGTGGTTGGCGACCTGCCGGGGGCCCATGGCTTGGCTTGTCGGCAACCGCCTGTTGCAGCTAGAATATCCGGCTCACCGAACCTTCTGAAACGGGTTCGACCCATCCCGGCGGCGGCTTGTGCAACGGCATCTTGCGGTGCGGTTGCACAAGCCACGTGCCGGAACCCGCTCCCTCAACACGTTTATTCACCGAGAAGGCTCCCATGCCGCTTTCCACCGAACAAACCAGCAAGATCGTCGAAGAATACCGCCGTGCGCCGACCGATACCGGCTCGCCGGAGGTGCAGGTGGCGCTGCTGTCCGCCCGCATCCAGCAGTTGTCGGGCCATTTCGAGACGCACAAGAAGGATCACCACTCGCGCCGCGGCCTGCTGAAGATGGTGAACCAGCGCCGCCGCCTGCTTGGTTATCTGAAGGTCAGGGACGCCGAGCGCTACCAGGCGCTGATCGGCCGTCTTGGCCTGCGTCGCTGAGCGACGCGTATTCGTCGAACCTTCACGCCGGCAGCAGTTGATCCCCAACGCTGGCCGGCTTTCGGCGTTCATGTGAACGCGCTTCCCGAGGACACTATCCGTGGCAAAAGTAACCAAGACTTTCCAGTACGGCCAGCACGCGGTCACCATCGAAACCGGCGAGATTGCCCGCCAGGCTTCCGGCGCGGTATTGGTCAGCATGGGCGGCACCGTGGTGTTGGTGGCCGCGGTCGCGGCATCCAAGGCGCGCGAGGGCCAGGACTTCTTCCCGCTCACCGTCGATTACCAGGAAAAGTTCTATTCCGCCGGCCGCATCCCGGGGGGCTTCTTCAAGCGTGAGGGCCGCCCGACCGAAAAGGAAACGTTGACCAGCCGCCTGATCGACCGTCCGATCCGCCCGCTGTTCCCGTCCGAGTTCAAGAATGAAGTGCAGATCACCGCGACGGTGATGTCGCGCAACCCGGAAGTCGATGGCGACATCCCGGCGCTGCTGGGCGCCTCGGCCGCGTTGTCGCTGGCTGGCATTCCGTTCAAGGGTCCGATTGCGGCCGCGCGCGTGGGCTACATCGACGGCAAGTACGTGCTGAACCCCAGCGTCACCGAGTTGAAGTCGTCCGACCTTGACCTGGTGGTCGCGGGCACGGGTGGCGCGGTGCTGATGGTGGAGTCCGAGGCCAAGCTGTTGTCCGAGGATGTGATGCTGGGCGCGGTGATGTTCGGCCACAAGGAAATGCAGGCCGCGATCCACGCCATCACCGAGCTTGCCACGGAAGTTGGCGAGACCTCGACCTGGCAGGCGCCGGAACACAACGCGCAGCTCATCGCGGCGGTCAAGGGCGAAGTGGGCGACAAGCTGGCCGCCGCGTTCACGGTCAAGGACAAACTGCAGCGCCGCGACGCGATTGCCGCGGTCAAGGCGGCCGTGCTGGAGGCCCTGAAGGCCGAGGCCGCGGAAAAGGCGTGGCCGGCCGCCCAGCTGGCAGCCGAATTCGAGGATCTTGAACATCACACGATGCGCGACACCCTGCTGCAGACGCACCAGCGCATCGACGGCCGCGGCCTGGAGGACGTGCGCCCGATCAGCGTGCGCGTCGGCGTGTTGCCGCGCACCCACGGCTCGGCGCTGTTCACGCGTGGCGAAACGCAGGCCATGGTGACCGTGACCTTGGGCACCGGCCGCGACTCGCAGATCATCGACGCGCCGGAAGGCGAGTGGAAGGACCCGTTCCTGTTCCACTACAACTTCCCGCCTTACTCGGTGGGCGAGACCGGCCGCGTGGGCAGCCCCAAGCGCCGCGAAATCGGCCACGGCCGCCTCGCCAAGCGCGGCGTGCAGGCGGTCAAGCCGTCGATGGAGGAATTCCCGTACGTGATCCGCTGCGTCAGCGAAATCACCGAATCCAACGGCTCCTCGTCGATGGCGTCGGTGTGTGGTTCCTCGCTGGCCATGATGGACGCAGGCGTACCTTTGAAGGCGCCCGTCGCGGGCATCGCGATGGGCCTGGTGAAGGAAGGCGAAAACTACGTCATATTGAGCGACATCATGGGCGATGAGGACCACCTCGGCGACATGGATTTCAAGGTGGCCGGCACTGCCAACGGTGTGTCCGCGTTGCAGATGGACATCAAGATCGACGGCATCACCGAGGAAATCATGCGCACCGCGCTGGCGCAGGCGCACAAGGGCCGCATGCACATCCTGGGCGAGATGGCCAAGGTCATTTCCACGCCGCGTGGCGAGATGAGCGAATACGCGCCGCGGCTGCTGACCATCAAGATCCACCCGGACAAGATCCGTGAAGTGATCGGCAAGGGCGGTGCCACCATCCGCTCGATCACCGAGGAAACCGGCACCACCATCGACATCAACGATGACGGTACCGTGATCATCGCCTCGGTCAATCGCGAAGCGGGTGATGCCGCCAAGCACCGCATCGAGCAGATCGTGGCCGACGTGGAACCGGGCCGCATCTACGAGGGCAAGGTGGTCAAGCTGATGGATTTCGGTGCGTTTGTCACCATCCTGCCGGGCAAGGACGGCCTGGTGCATGTCTCGCAGATTTCCAACGAGCGTGTCGAGAAGGTGTCCGACAAGCTGCACGAAGGCGACATCGTCAAGGTCAAGGTGCTGGAAGTGGACAAGCAGGGCCGCATCCGCCTGTCGATGAAGGCCGTGACGGAAGAAGAGAAGGCCGCCACGCCGGCCTGATCCACGTTTCCGATGCACACGAAAAACGGGCCCTCGCGGCCCGTTTTTCATGCCCGGTGTGAGCACAGGTCCCGCAACGGCCGGCCACGTTTTCAGGCACAGGGTTTGGGGTCCGTTCACCCGGTTCCGGTGGCGCCGGTTCACGCAGCTGAATTCCACGTCTGAAGCATCTTCCGCTTTCCCGGGAAACGGGTAGACTCGGCCCGACGGGCAACGCCGGTTGGCGCCGGCGCCCCGCGGACGGAAGAGGCGTGGCGTGCAACCGACCGATATCCGTAATCCGCAGTACTTCCACAAGGTCGTGGACTGCCAGTGGGCGTGCCCCGCGCACACGCGGGTGCCCGAATACATCCGCTTGATCGCCGCGGGCCGCTACGACGACGCCTACCTGCTGAACTGGGATTCCAACGTGTTTCCTGGCATCCTCGGGCGCACCTGCGACCGGCCCTGCGAGCCCGCCTGTCGGCGTGGCCGGGTCGAGGAATCGAACGGCGAGAAGCCGGAGCCGGTTGCGATCTGCCGTCTGAAACGCGTGGCCGCCGACAACCGCAGTGAGGGTATCGAGGCGCGCATGCGGCAGCGCTTGCCGGAACGGGTTCCCGGCGCGGAACGGTTCCGGATTGCCTGCGTGGGCGCGGGGCCATCGTCGCTTACGGTCGCGCGTGACCTCGCACCACTCGGCTACCGGGTCACGATCTTCGAGACCGACGCCAAGGGCGGTGGCTTCATGCGCACCCAGGTGCCGCGTTTTCGCCTGCCCGAGCACGTGATCGACGAGGAAGTCGGCTACATCCTTGGCCTCGGTGTGGCGTTCATCGGCAATCGTCGCATCGATTCGCTGCGCGGCTTGCTGGACGAAGGCTACGACGCGGTGTTCGTGGGTTGCGGCGCACCGCACGGACGCGACTTGCACATTCCAGGTCGTGACGAAGCCGCCGCGCAAATCCATGTCGGCATCGAGTGGCTGGCATCCGTGTACTTCGGCCACGTCAAGGCCGTTGGCAAACGCGTAATCGTGCTGGGTGGTGGCAACACCGCGATGGATTGCTGCCGCAGCGCGCGGCGCCTCGGCGGCGACGACGTCAAGGTGATCGTGCGTTCCGGCTACGAGGAAATGAAGGCCAGCCCGTGGGAAAAGGAGGACGCCGAGCACGAGGGCGTCGAAATCCTCAATTGGCTGAACCCGAAATCCTGCGTGCACGAAAACGGCAAATTGACGGGCATGTGGTTCACACCCATGCGCGCCGAGCACGATGCCAACGGCAAGCGCAAGCTGCTGCCGACGGGCGAACCGGACCGCCTGGTCGAATGCGATGAAGTGCTGATCGCGGTCGGCCAGGAAAATGCCTTTCCCTGGATCGAGCGCGACCTCGGCATCGCGTTCGACGAGTGGGGCTTGCCGAAACTCGACAAGCTCACCATGCAATCGACCTTGCCGAGGGTGTTCTTCGGCGGGGATGCCGCGTTCGGGCCCAAGAACATCATCTGGTCGGTCGAGCACGGCCACCAGGCGGCGGTGTCGATCCACAACCTGCTGCAACAAGACGACGTGCGCAAGCGGCCGCCGCCGCTGACCAACCTCGTCTCGCAGAAGATGGGCATCCACGAGTGGAGTTACGACAACGAGATCTCGCCGGATGAGCGCCTCGTCGTGCCGTGGGCGCCAAAGGAAAAGACGCTGACCAACATCAAGCAGGAGGTCGAGCTGGGTTTCGACGTGCAGCAAGCGTGGAAGGAGGCCCAGCGTTGCCTCAACTGCGACGTGCAGACGGTGTTCACGCAGGACGTCTGCATCGAGTGCGACGCCTGCGTCGATGTGTGCCCGATGGATTGCATCACTTTTACTGCCAACGGCGACGAGGCCGACCTGCGCACCCGCCTGACCGCACCGGCAGAAAATGTGGAGCAGGATTTGTACGTATCCGGACCGGTCAAGACCGGCCGCATCATGGCCAAGGACGAGGATGTTTGCCTGCACTGCGGGCTGTGCGCCGAGCGTTGCCCGACCGGCGCGTGGGACATGCGGCGGTTCCTGTTCGCGGAGTCGTATGCGGGACGCGGCGAGGACTACTCGGCGCTGCCGTCGAAGAAGAAGGTGGCGGCGTGATTTACATACATGGCTCTGTTGCCAACGCCCTTCTCCCGCTTGCGGGGGAAGGTGACCGGAGGCCGGATGGGGGGAATGCTTGCGGCAGGTCCCACAAGTTTCCCGCTTGCCCCAACCTCTTTCCCGCAAGCGGGCGAGGGGCCATCAACACCAGCGGCTTCGCGAAATTTTTCGCATGAACGCCATCACCGCCACCAACGACTTCGTCGTCAAGTTCGCCAACATCAACGGCTCGGGTTCGGCGTCGGCCAACGAACTGTTTGCCAAGTGCATCCTGCGGATGGGCGTGCCGGTGAGCCCACGCAATATTTTCCCCTCCAACATCCAGGGCTTGCCGACGTGGTACGAGGTGCGCATCAGCGAAGCCGGATGGTTGGGACGTCGTGGTGGCTACGACCTGCTGGTGGCGATGAATCCGCAAACCTGGGATGCCGACGTCAAGGGCCTGGCACCGGGCGGCTATCTGTTTTACGACAGTTCCAAGCCGCTGCCGCGGTTCAAGTTCCGCGATGACGTCACCACGATCGGCGTCCCGCTCACCGACATCGCCAATCACACCTGGAGCGAGCCGCGCCAGCGGCAACTGTTCAAGAACATCATGTACGTCGGTGTGTTGTCGGTGTTGCTGGGCATCGAGCGCGACGTGATCGTGCGGTTGATCGGTGAGCAGTACAAGGGCAAGCAGGCACTGTTGGAGCCCAACGTGCAGGCGCTGGACCTGGGTCGTGGCTACGCGGAGCAGCATCTGTCACCGATTGGCTTGAAGATCGAACGCCGCGACAACGTCGGCGACCGCATCTTCGTGGATGGCAACAGCGCCGCGGCGCTGGGCATGGTGTATGGCGGCGCCACCGTGTGCGCGTGGTACCCGATCACGCCGTCGTCGTCACTGGCCGAGTCGTTCCAGAAATACTGCGCGAAGCTGCGTGTCAATGCTGAAACCGGCGAGCATGACTACGCGATCGTGCAGGCCGAGGACGAGATCGCGTCCATCGGCATCGTCACCGGCGCGGGCTGGAACGGTGCGCGCGCGTTCACCGCCACCTCCGGGCCCGGCATTTCGCTGATGAACGAAATCATCGGGCTCGCATACTTCGCCGAGATTCCGGTGACGATCGTGGACGTGCAGCGCGGCGGGCCGTCAACGGGCATGCCGACGCGCACCCAGCAGGCGGACGTAACCTTTTGCGCGCACGCCTCGCATGGCGACACCAACCACGTATTGCTGCTTCCCGAAGACCCGCACGAATGCTTCGAGTTCGCGGCCAAGGCGCTTGATTTGGCCGATCGCCTGCAGACGCCGGTGTTCGTGCTGAGCGACCTCGACATCGGCATGAACCATCGCCTGTGCAAACCGTTCGAATGGGACGACGCGCGCCGCTATGACCGCGGCAAGGTGCTGACCGCCGAGGAACTGGAAGCCGGCAAGGCGTTCGGCCGCTACCGCGACGTCGATGGCGACGGCATTCCCTATCGCACGTATCCGGGCACGCACCCCACGCGTGGCAGCTTCTTCACCCGCGGTACCAGCAAGAACGCCGACGCGAAGTATTCCGAGCGCGGCGAGGACTACATCGAGAACATGCAGCGGTTGCAGCGCAAGCTGGCAACCGCCAGGGCGCTGTTGCCGCAACCGGTGCTGCACAAGGCGCCGCATCCCGCGCGACATGGCGCCGTTCATTTTGGTTCCACCGCACCGGCGATGGCCGAGGCGATCGCCAAGCTGGAGGCCGACGGCATGCACATGGACGCGCTGCGCGTGCGCGGTTATCCGTTCGCGGATTCGGTGCGCGAGTTCATCGACGCCCACGCGCACGTGTTCGTGGTGGAGCAGAATCGCGATGGCCAGCTGCGCTCGCTGCTGACTGAACAGTTCGAAATCGACCCCGCACGGCTGGTCCCGATCCTGCATTTCGACGGCACGCCGATCACCGCGCGCTTCATCGCCCGCGCGATCGGCGAACGCATGGGCAATGCGGAAGTGACCCCGTTGCGCGGCGGCAAGGTGG
>JAICHS010000060.1 GCA_025924775.1 Rhodanobacteraceae bacterium | reverse complement strand
TCGCGACCGAGCACACCGACGTGACCGCCCTCGGCGCGGCGCACCCGGGCAAACCCCGGGCCCAACCACACGCCGTCGTGCGTGACCACCGAGCGGCCCGGCGCCAAGGCCGCCGCCAGTGCGCGAGCCTGATCGAGCGACTCGGCAACGCGCACCTGCGCCAACAACGCGCGTGCGGCGGCCGGTCCCTTCACCTTTTCCGCCAGCGTGCCGGCGACATCGTCAAGTGCGGGCCCGTTGCTTGAAACCAGCGTGATGTCGGCGCCCGCAATACCGGAAAACGCATCAGCCAGATGCAGCGGATCGTCCACCAGCACGCCTTCCAGCATGCCTGCCAGCACGGTTTCGACCGCGTTGTCCCAGCCATCGTCGACGTCCAGCCGCGCGCCCAGGCGATCGCTGTCCGCCAGTCCGACCTTGGCCAACCATTCGCGTGCGGCGTCCTGGTCGCGCCCGAGGGCGGCACGTTGCAGCGCCTCCAACGAAGCAATCTGCCCACGCAAGGCCTGGCGATGGGTATTGGCGTCGGCCAGGGCCGCCTGGGCCTGGCGTTCCTCGCCCAGCAGGCGCTCGGCATCGGCCTTGTGCGTGTCCAGGGCGCGCGTGCCGGCCTCGACCTGCGTCTTCAAAGTTGCGTGCTGTTCGTTCAAGCCGGCGGTGGCCGCCGCCAGCGCCTCGAGGTCGTATTGCTTGCGCTCGTTGCGCAACGCCTCGCGACGGCGTGAAAGATCCAGCGCCTGGCGATCGAGGTGGTCGATGTGGGTCCGCTCCACGTCGGCCTCGCGCGACGTGGCCGCCGACTGGCCACTGTGGGCCTCCCAGCGCTGTTGCCACGCCGCATGCGCGGCTTCGGCATCGGTCAGCGCCTGCGCCGCCTGCACGTCGGCTTCGCGCAGTCGCACGGCTTCGGGTTCCGCCGCCGCCACCGCTGCCTGCAATTCTTCGCGCCTGGCCTCGTCCGCCTTGAGGTGGTCGGCAAGCTCGGTCCACGCGCGTTCGGATTCCTCGCGATCCTGCTGCAACCGTTCGACCATTTCGCGATGGTGCTTGATCTGCTGTTCCACCCGCGCCAGCTCGGCGCCCACCTGGTACACCTCGGCTTGCACCCCGTTCATGGCTTCGGTGTGTTGCTGGTGCGCCTCGCGGCCCTGCTCGATCTCGGCCTCGAGGTGGCGCTGCGACGCAAGCTTGGCTTCCAGCGCGGTTTCGGCCTCGCGCAATGACTGCCGCTGCGTATCCAGTTCCGCGCTGACGGCGCGGTAATTTAGCGCCCGCAGCTCCGCTTCGCGCAGGTCGCGCTCTTCCTTCAACTTCTTCCAGCGTTCCGCGGCACGCGCCTGGCGGTTCAAGTGGTCGAGTTGCTTTTCGACTTCCTCGCGCACGTCCTTGACGCGATCCAGGTTCTCGCGCGTGGCCTTGATGCGGCTTTCGGTTTCCTTGCGGCGCTCCTTGTAGCGCGACACGCCGGCGGCTTCTTCAAGATGGATGCGCAATTGCTCCGGACGCGATTCGACGATCTCCGAAATCACACCCTGTTCGATGATGGAATAGCTGCGCGCGCCCAGCCCGGTGCCCAGGAACAGGTCCGTGATGTCGCGGCGCCGGCAGCGCACGCCGTTCAAGTAATAGTCGGATTGCGCATCACGGCCGACCACGCGCTTGACCGAAACCTCGTTGAACGTGGCGTATTCGCCGCCCAACGTGCCGTCGGAGTTGTCAAACACCAGTTCGACCATGGCCTGCCCCACCGGCTTGCGCCCCGACGACCCCGAAAAGATCACGTCGGTGATCGCCTCGCCCCGCAGCCGGCTGGCCGCGCTTTCGCCCATCACCCAGCGGATCGCGTCGATGATGTTGGATTTGCCGCAGCCGTTCGGACCGCAGATACCGGTCAGGTTGGTGGGAAGGTGCAGGACGGTTGGATCGACGAACGACTTGAATCCGGCCAACTTGATGGAAGACAGGCGCATGGGGTTTACGGAACCTGGAAAACCGCGACGGCTGAACCGACGCGCGGAGCGCCGGGTGGATGGGCCAGTGTGACGAACCCCGGCAGGTCACGCAACGCCCGCCCACATGGCTCAAGAATCAATCGAGATATGCAATCCATATATATGTTTTTATTGATCTATCACGGTGCGGAATGCTCCACGTCTGGCAGCACCTCGATGGCCAATGCATGGATTCCCTGGCCCATGACGTCGGCCAGCGCGGCATAGATCGCCTGGTGCTGCTGGATGCGCGATTTGCCGGCCAGCGCGCGGCTGGCAATGCGTACGCGAAAGTGTCCGGTACCTTCGGCGGCGTGACCGATGTGCAGGTGGCCTTCGTCGATCACTTCCAGTGCATCGGGTGCGAACGCACACCGCAGACGCTCGCGGATGTCGTCGATCGACGCGGCGCTCATGGCAGGGTCTGGCGGAAAGGCCGTACGTCGACCTCGCGATACACGCCGGCGGCCTTGTACGGGTCGGCACGTGCCCACGCCTTGGCGGCGTCGAGATCCTCGAACTCGGCGATGATCAGGCTGCCGCTGAAGCCGGCCGGGCCCGGATCTTCCGCATCGATCGCCGGAAACGGCCCTGCCAGCAGCAGGCGTCCCTGGTCCAGCAATTCCTGCAGGCGCGCGACGTGCCGCGGACGCACGGCCTTGCGTTTGTCCAGTGAGTTTTCCACGTCGATGCCGGTGATGGCGTACCACATTGCATTACTCCGAAATCAACCAAGACCCTACTTTTTCGTCACCCCGGCGCAAGCCGGAAAGCCAGTAACCCTTGTTGGCAAAGACGCTGGGTTACTCGCGCCATCCGTGGCGCTCGCCGTTCGGTCAACGGCTTCGCCGATTCGCTACGGCATCCTGCCTTCGCATTCCGGCTTACGCCGGAACGACGACAAGATCATGCTTCCGGTCGCATGTAGGGAAACAACAACACGTCGCGGATCGACGGCGAATTGGTCAGCAGCATCACCAGCCGGTCGATGCCGACGCCGAGGCCACCCGTGGGTGGCAGGCCGACCTCCAGCGCGCGGATGTAGTCGGCATCGTAGTGCATGGCCTCGTCATCGCCTTCCGCCAGCGCCGCGACCTGGGCGCGAAAACGCGCGGCCTGGTCCTCGGGGTCGTTCAACTCGGAAAAGCCGTTGGCGATTTCCTTGCCGCCAATGAACAGCTCGAAGCGGTCGGTGATCTCGGGGTCCGCGTCGTTGGCGCGCGCCAGCGGCGACACTTCCTTCGGGTACTGCGTGATGAAGGTCGGCTGGACCAGCGACGTCTCGACCGTCTTCTCGAAGATCTCCAGCAACAGCTTGCCCCAGCCGTAACTCTGCTTCACCGGTACGTTCAGGCGCGCGCAATGTTTGCGTAGCGCCGACACGTCGCGCAGCTCGGTGACGGCAATTTCGGGGTTGTGCTCGCGCACCGCATCCGCCAGCGACCAGCGCCGAAAACTTCTTCCGACGTCGATGGCGCGCCCTTCCCACTCGAGATCGGTGGTACCGATGACGGCCTTGGCGGTTTCGCGGATCATGGCTTCGGTCAGGTCCATGATCTCGGTGTAGCTGGCGTAGGCGTGGTACAGCTCCAGCATCGTGAACTCGGGGTTGTGCCGGGTGGACACACCCTCGTTGCGGAAGTTGCGGTTGATTTCGTACACGCGCTCGAAGCCGCCGACCACGAGGCGCTTGAGATACAACTCCGGCGCCACGCGCAGGTACAGGTCGATATCGAGCGCGTTGTGGTGGGTGACGAAGGGCTTGGCCGTCGCACCGCCCGGAATCATGTGCATCATCGGCGTTTCCACCTCCATGAACCGTCGCGGCTCGGCCTCCAGCCACTGGCGGATGAAGCCGATGATGCGCGAGCGCTTCTGGAAGGTTTCCCGTGCTTCGGGCGTGACGATCAGGTCGACGTAGCGCTGGCGGTAGCGTTGCTCGACGTCGGCCAGACCGTGCCACTTGTCGGGCAGCGGCCGCAACGCCTTGACCAGCAGGCGGATGGAGGCGACCCGCACCGACAACTCGCCGGTTTTGGTGCGCATCAGCGTGCCTTCCACGCCCACGAAGTCGCCGATGTCCCAGCCCTTGAACGCAGCGTAGGCGTCACCCAGTGCGTCGCGCTGCAGGAACAGCTGGATTGCGCCGGTGCGGTCCTGCACGCGCGCGAAGCTGGCCTTGCCCATCACGCGCTTGCCCAGCAGGCGACCGGCCACCTTGACGTGGCTCGCCTGCGCAGCCAGTGCTTCGGCTGCGACGCCCGCGGTTGCGTGCTGCAGGTCACCCGCGAACGCATCCGGCCTGAAGTCATTCGGAAACGCGACGCCGCGTTCGCGCAACGCGTTCAATTTCTCGCGGCGCTCGGCGATCAGCTTGTTCTCGTCGACGGCCTTTGCGGGCGTCGGATCGTGCGTGTCTTGCATTGTCGGATTATCCCTGCGCGTCGGCGCGCTTGGCGCCAGCTTCAAGCCCCATCTTCAGGCTGGCCTCGATGAACCCATTGAGGTCGCCATCCAGTACCCGTTGCGTATCGGTGCGTTCGATGCCGGTACGCAGGTCCTTGATGCGCGATTGGTCCAGCACGTAGTTGCGAATCTGGTTGCCCCAGCCCACGTCGGACTTGGTGGCCTCCACCGCGGCCTTTTCGGCGTTGCGCTTCTGCAACTCGGCTTCGTACAACTTGGCGCGCAGCATCTTCATGGCCTTGTCGCGGTTGGCGTGCTGGCTGCGCTCCATCTGGCACGCCACCACGATACCGCTTGGGATGTGCGTGATGCGCACCGCCGATTCGGTCTTGTTGACGTGCTGGCCGCCTGCCCCCGAGGAACGATAGACGTCCGTTTTCAGATCGGCCGGGTTGATTTCGATGTCGATGTCGTCGTCCACTTCGGGCGAAACGAACACCGACGCGAAGCTGGTATGGCGGCGGTTGTCGGAGTCGAACGGCGACTTGCGCACCAGCCGGTGCACGCCGATTTCGGTCTTCAGCCAGCCGTAGGCGTAGTCGCCGGCGACGCGGAACGTGGCCGACTTGATGCCCGCGACTTCGCCCTCGCTGCATTCCATCATTTCGGTCTGCCAGCCGCGATCCTCGGCCCAGCGCAGGTACATGCGCAGCAGCATGTTGGCCCAGTCCTGCGCCTCGGTGCCCCCGGCGCCGGCCTGGATGTCCACGAACGCATTGGACGCGTCCATTTCGCCCGCGAACATGCGATGGAATTCCAGGGTGCCGATGCGCTTTTCCAGCACGTCGACGTCATGCACGATGGCCGCAACCGAAGCGTCGTCGCCTTCGGACGCGGACAGTTCCAGCAACTCGCCTGCGTCGTCGAGGCCGTGGCCGATGCCGTCCAGGCCCTCGACGAACTCGGCCAGGCGTGCCCGCTCGCGGCCGAGATCCTGCGCGCGCTGCGGGTCGTCCCAGACATTGGGACTTTCCAGTTCCCGGCTTACCTCTTCCAGGCGCTCGCGCTTGGCAGGGTAGTCAAAGATACCCCCTGAGCGTTTCGACGCGTTCGTGCAGGCCCGCGATGCGGGTACGGATCGGGTTGGTTTCCAGCATCACGGTAAGGCGCCGCCAAAAGTCGGGAATCTTAGCAAAGCCGGGCGTCCACCGCACGCGTCAGCCCCACGGGTTGACACCTGTCACTGGCACGGCGTGGTGTCACCGGACAAGCTGTGCGTCATCGCACAAGGAGGCCTTGGCCATGTCCTTCGAACCGTCCCGCCCTGCTTCGTCCATCCAGCGATTTCGCATTTTCCCGGCTGTTGCGATCATCGGCGTGGGCCTGCTGTTTCTCGCCAGCAACCTCGGCTATCCACTGGACTTCCTTGGGCGCCGAAACGGGTGGGCGGTGTTCATCCTGGCTTGCGCGCTGGCGCCGCTGACCCGCGCATGGGAGGTGTACCGCGCCCGCGGCCGCGTTGACGCCGAAGCGTGCTACTTCCTGGTTTCAGCCGCCGCCATCGCGCTGGTGGCGTCGATGTTCCTGTTCAACCTGGACTGGGGCGTCTGGTGGCCGTTGTTCGTGATCCTGGGCGGCGTCTACACCCTGGTGCCGTGGCGCCGGCATCGCTGTTACCGCGGGCCTGCGGGTGGCGCCAGCGAGGCCGCGCTGAAACACTGAAGCCGGCGCGGTGGCGGGCACCGGCTGTGAGCGCCACCGCAATCGCAATCAGATGAACCGGTTCACCCACGCGAGGTAGGCATCCACGAACTTGGCCAGGAACCCGCGTACGCCGTCATCGGTCACCGAGCCGTCGTCCGCAAACAGACCTTCGTGGTAGCGCACGAACGCCTCGGGCTGCGCCATCAACAACACATCCACGAACACGCACACGTTGCGCAAGTGCTGTTGCGCGAGCGCCGTTGCCATCGCACCGGTCGAGGTACCGATGACCGCGCCAGGCTTGCCGGCGAACGAATTGGTGCCCCACGGCCGCGACGCGATGTCGATGGCATTTTTCAGCACTGCGGGCACCGAGCGGTTGTTTTCCGGCGTCACGAACAACACCGCGTCGGCCGCCTCGATGTCGTTCTTCAGCCGCACGAAGTTTTCCGGGTAATGCCCGTCCACGTCACGGTTGTACACCGGCAGGTCGTCCAGGCGGACTTCACGGAAGTCCGCGCGGTCGCCGGCGATTTTTTTCAGTGCCTGGGCCAGCTCGCGGTTGATCGATTGCTGGCTGAGGCTGCCGACCAGTACCGCGACGACGGGACGTTGCTTGCTCATGGAAACTCCTTGGTTGCACGGGAAAAGTGGTCCATTGGCGCCAGGTCCCGGCGCGCACGGGCATGCCCGGTAGTTTACGACCGCCGAGTCGCCGCGATGGTGAGAACATGGCGGCACGCACCCGCGAGGAACCGTCATGTCCCGCCGCACCATCGACATCGATGACACGCTGTACGCCTATCTGCTCGAGCACACGCTGCGCGAGCACCCCGAACAAACCGCCCTGCGCGATGCCACGCGCACGCATCCGCACGGCGGCATGCAGATCTCGCCAGAACAGGGCCAGTTCATGCAATTGCTGGTGAAGCTGATCGGCGCGCACCGCACCCTCGAGGTCGGCACCTTCACCGGTTACAGCGCGCTGACCGTGGCGCTGGCGCTACCCGCGGACGGCAAACTGCTGGCCTGCGACATCAGTGCCGCCTACACCACGGTCGGCAAGCCGTACTGGCAACGGGCGGGCGTCGCGCGCAAGATCGAGCTGGTGATCGCACCCGCGTTGCAAACGCTGGATGCGCGCATCGCGGCCGGCGAATCCGCCGGCTACGACTTCGCCTTCATCGACGCCGACAAGACCGGCTACGACGCCTATTACGAGCGCTGCCTGCAACTCGTCCGCCCGGGCGGCCTGATCGCATTCGACAATACCCTGTGGAGCGGCGCCGTCGCGCACCCCGCCGAGGACGCCGACACGCGCGCCCTGCAGGCGCTCAACGACAAACTGCACCGCGACGCGCGCATCGACATGGCATTGCTGCCGATCGGCGACGGGTTGACGCTGGCACGCAAACGCTGAATGAGGAAGGGTTGCCGTGCCGTCGCCTCGCACGTCCAATTCTTCTTAACGCGAGCTTTACACACATGCATTGGCGCCGCGAGTACGCTCGGCGCGCGGCGCTGCAGGGCCACGGCGCCACCCTCGCATTCGGGCCCCTCGGGAGTCAACCATGAAACGGCTACTCATCGCGAGCCTTGCGCTCGCGCTGCTCGTTCCTGCGTGCGCGCTGGCACAAAGCGCGTTCAATGGAACCTGGAAGCTGGATGCGACCACGGTACACCAAAGCGGTGGCGAAGCGATGGTGATTGCATTGAAGGATGGCATGTACCGCTGCAACTGCCACCCCCCGATCGCCGTCAAGGCGGATGGCCAGGATCACGCCGTCAAGGGACATGCCGGTTTCGACACCGTCGCGGTCAAAGTCGTGAACGACCACGCCATCGAACGGACTTTCAAACAGGACGGCAAAGTCATCCAAACGGCCACCATCACGGCGGCGCCGGATGGCAAAACCGCGATCGAGGAATTCACCGTGTATTCGGGCGCCAGTCCATCGAACGGCAAAGGCGTGCTGAAGCGTGTGGCCATGGGTGTCCCCGGGTCGAATGCCGCGGCGGGATCCTGGCGGCTCGACCATGTCGAGAGCGGATCCGGCAGTGTGTTCGATCCGACGTACAAGATCGAAGGCAACACCGTGACGTCCACCGCCGGCGGCGATTCCTACACCGCAAAACTCGGCGGCAAGGCGGTTGCGAATACGGCGAACGGCAAAGTCAACGGAACGGTGTCGGTGAAAATGCTGGGCAAGAACACACTGCGGGAAATCTACGCCAACGACGGCAAGGTGACGAGTACGGTCACCATGACGGTTTCGCCAGACGGAAAGAGCATGAAGATGGTCGACCACAACCTGAAAACCGGGGTCACCACGACCATGTCCCACAACAAGATGCAGGTCGCCACGCAGCGGTGAAAAACAGCAAGGCCCGGCGCAAGCCGGGCCTTGCCTTCGAGACACCGAAACCGCGCGGAAACCTCACACGGGCTCGCAGTGCCGCACCAGCAGTTGCAGCGATTCGCGGCCCCGCCACTCGTTGACCGCCAACTCGAAGGCGACCCGCAACGGCGCACCAGCCGGTGGATCGCCATCAGCACCGAACCACACCGCCGCGTACACCCGGCCACTGCGCGGATCGCGCAATTGCAGCCTGCGGTGCGTCCCGTCCGCGCCGATCGCCTTGCAATCCGTGCACTCGAACAGGTTGTCGAACAGCGGCGGCGGGAACCCCTGCCCCCACGGTCCAGCCACGCGCAACTGGTGCGCCAGTTCCAGCGTGAACTCGGGCGGCGCGAGCTCGCCGTCGCTCAGCAACACCGGCTGCATGGATTCGGGCTGGATGCGTTCGCGCACCACGGCGTCGAACGCCGCAGCGAAGCGTGGGAAACCGGCAAGCGCGAGCGTCAATCCCGCGGCCATCGCGTGTCCGCCGAAGCGCGCGATCAGGCCGGGGCAGCGGGCATCCACCGCGGCCAGCGCATCGCGGATGTGGAAGCCCGGTACCGAGCGTGCCGAACCGCGCAGTTCATCACCCTCGCCCGCCGGGGCGAAGGCGACCACGGGGCGGTGCCAGCGCTCCTTCACCTTCGCCGCCACCAGGCCAACCACGCCGGGGTGCCACGCGGGATCAAACAGCGCGAGGCCGAGCGCATCGCCCGCATCGATCGCATCCAGCTTGGCGACCGCAGCGTCCACCATGGACGCCTGCAGGTCGCGCCGCTGCGCATTGATGGCGTGCAGGGTCGCCGCCAGTTCCTGTGCCCGCGACACGTCATCGGCAAGCAGGCATTCGACACCGATCGTCATGTCTTCCAGCCGGCCTGCCGCGTTGATCCGGGGGGCGACCGCATAGGCAAGGTCGGCCGCCACGGCGCTGCGCGGGTCGCGTCCGGACACGGCGAACAACGCAGCCACGCCCGCACACGCCTTGCCCGCGCGCATCCGCCGCAAGCCGGCCTCCACCAAAGCGCGGTTGTTGGCATCCAGTGGCACCAGGTCGGCCACCGTACCCAAGGCAACCAGGTCCAGCAGCGCGCCGAGATCGGGTTCGCATCCAGCCAATCCGCCATGCCCGCGCAGGTGCGCGCGCAATGCCAGCAACAAGTAGAACATCACGCCGACGCCGCACAGGGCCTTGCTGGCAAAACCGTCTCCCGGTAGGTTCGGATTGACGATGGCAGCGGCGTGCGGCAGCGCCGGACCGGGCAAATGGTGGTCGGTGACGATGACCTGGCTGCCGCGCATATCCGCAGCGGCGACGCCCGCCAGCGAGGCAATACCGTTGTCCACGGTGATGATCAGGTCGGGCGTGGGTTGCATGGTTGCCACCAGCGCCGCTGTCAGGCCGTAGCCCTGGACGGCTCGGTTGGGTACGCAGTAACCGACCCGGCGCGCGCCCAGCACGCGCAGTCCGCGCACCGCGACGGCGCAACCGGTAGCGCCGTCGCAGTCGTAGTCACCCGCGATCAGGATGCGCTGGTCACGCGTGATTGCGTCCGCTAACAGTTCGACCGCGTGTGCGATCCCGCCCAGACCGCCGGGATCGAGCAGTCCGGACAGGCGATGCCCCACCTCGTCCGGGCACACGACGCCGCGCGCGGCGTACACGCGGCGCAACACGGGATGCACCGCGTCCGGCCAATCGTGCGCGGGTGATGCCAGCGGGCGGCGCTGGATGCGCGGAGTTTCCGTCACGGACGGCGCCAGAAGCGCAGGCGATGGCCAGGGCGAACACGCAGGCACTCGCCGCTGGCAAATGCGAACTCGATGGCGTCAAAACGGCGCTCACGCAGCCAACGGCGAAAGGGTTCGAGCCAATCCGATGCGGCACACGCTTGCCCGGGCACGTCCAGGTCCAGCAACACGGCGCCCGTGCGCCCGTCCGATTCCAGCGCGGCGGGCAGCGGCTCCAGCCGGAGGGCACCGCCCAGCTTGGCGAGGCCGCGCAACGTATCGTCCACGCTCGCGACGACCTGCACGCCGGTCTCGACGGATGCGGGCAACGCACCTGCGCCCCAAAACCACAGGGCGTTCACCGGATGCTTGCCCGCGGCGATGCGTGCGGCATTGGCGGGCTGCGCGTGCAGCAACACCTGGGTCTCGCTGAACAGGCGGCGCCATGGCCGCCCCGCAACACCCGCGGGCAGGCAGTCCAACAGGTTGGCGCCCAGCGCGGTGACCGGGTCGACCCATGCCACCGCCGGCATGGCAGCCGTCGTTCGGACGCACCATGCGGCCGGCGTGTCCACGCCCAGCGGCGTGCCTGCCTCCGCGAACAACGGCTGCAAGGCCTGGCCAAGCGTCGCAGCTTCGGCTTCGCCAAGGTCAGTCAGCGGGCAGGCCATCAGGCGCGCGCCGGTCGCCTCGCTGCGGACCCAGGCCGGGTCCGCACACAACCAGGCGCCTTCGCGCGCAGCGTCGGCATGGCAGAAGTGCCGCAAGGCCGCCACCGGAATCGTATCGCCGGCGAAGTGGAACAGCTCGCGCAACACCGTCGCGCGCACGTTTTG